>JAHEFN010000407.1 GCA_024640185.1 Gemmatimonadota bacterium
CTCGAGGTTGGGAAAGACCACGAACTGGTCGCGGATCGCCTCGCCGGCCCCGGGGTCGCGCACCCGGGGGAACAGCCGGTTGTCGATGTCGAAGACCGCCTGGTCGGTGGGGATCGCCAGCCCGAACTTGGCGAGCCAGGTCGCCACGTCGCCCACCGGGCGCTCGGAGCGGTTGAGGAGCACCTTGACCTCGAGCGAGGCCCGCTCGAGGTCCTGCCCCGCCACCCGGTAGACATTCCGCATCGCGTGATGGAAGCTGCCCACTGCCGGCCCCTGGTTGGGCGAGGCCACCAGGAGCAGCGAGTCGGACGCGGCGGGGTCGTCGGTGGCCGGATAGGTGCCGACCCGCGTGTCGTTCTCCGTCACGTAGCTCACCGCCAGCAGGTCGCCGGGGTCGAGGCGGGCGGTGAGCACGAACCAGAGGCCGGAGGGATCGAGCCAGTACTGCTCACCCGGGGCGAGGAGCTCCCACTTGAGCGGCCCGACCTGCTGCTCGGTGATGCCCCCGGTGTTGCGCGCCAGGGCGGTGATCCCACCGAGGTTCGGATTGGCCCCGACGTTGCCGAGCGCGGCACGGTAGCGGTAGATCCGGACCTCCCGCGGGCGCACCCCCGGTGGCAGGACCAGGCCGTCGAGGGTGAGCGGGTCGACGCGGGGGTGGCCGGGCAGCGATCGCGGATCGACCACCCAGTAGAAGCGCCCGGTCTCGAAGTCGAGGTCCCGGATCAACCGGTCCTGCGGCTCGACCGTTGCCTCGCCGATCCGGTAGTTCCGCTCGGCCAGGACGCTGCCCTTCTGGGTGGCGGCGAGGGCCTGGACCTCGAGCGGGCCGTGCTCGACGGTGACCGCCGCACCGAAGTTGTTCGAGGGGATCCCCGCCGTCAGGAAGCGCGAGGCGGGGGGCCGGAAGCGGACCGTGCCGACATCGATCCGCTGGAGGAACTCGTCCTGCAGCCCCTGGTAGTAGGCCCGCAGGGTGTTGCTGTTGGCATAGTCGCGGTTGGTCTCGAGGTCGACGTCGACGAAGAGCCGCTGACCGATGACCGCCTGGAGCCTGAGCAGCAGGATGTTGTCGAGCCGGGGCGCCCCCCACTTCGGTCGGCAGCCCGAGAGCGGATTCTGGAGCTCGAACGGGGTGCACTTGAGGTTCTCGAACCGGTCGGTGGAGATCTCGAGGGTCAGCGAGCCGTCGAGGGTGACATCCGCCACCGAACTGGAGAGCCCGAAGAGCCCCCGGTTGACCGGCCGGAGCGTCGGGTCGACCCCCACCGCGTCGGCCACGAGGGTGTCGGCGGCGTAGAGCCTGGTGAGCAGCCGCTGGCGCTGCCGGGTGGTCCGATCGCGGCTGAGGGTCGCCTCGAGCTGCCGGGAGAAGTCCCCCACCCAGCGCTCGGCGCCGAGCGTCCCCCGACCGGGGGCCAGCAGAACCCCAGGCAGCCGCAGGTCCGGGATCCGGTCGGGAAACCCGAGGCGGAGCCCGAAGGGTCGCTGGAGGGTGTCGGCAGGGGCCTGCGCGGAGGCCCCGGCGGGGAGGCCGGGGAGCACCAGGAGTGCCAGGAGCAGGATTCGACGCGCCGCGTGGGACAAAACCGGGCGATTACCTTTAGTTCGAGGAAGACGCCAAACCTAGGTGCCCCCGACCGGGGGCCACAACCGGACACGGCCCCCGCCCGATGCGCCTGATCTCCCGCCACATCCTGCGCGCCCTCGCGGCCCCCTTCTTCTGGGGGGTTCTGGCGCTCACGGGGCTGCTGCTGCTCAACCAGCTGGCGGTGCTGATCGACCGCTTCGGAGGCCGCGGGCTGGGGTTCGAGGTGATGGTCGAGGCGATCGTGCTGGCCCTGCCGGCCCTCCTGACCCTGACCCTCCCGATGGCGGTGCTGGTCGCCACCCTCTACGCCTACAGCCGCCTGGCGGCCGACCTCGAGATGGTGGCGATGTACGCCAACGGCCTCTCGGTCTGGCGGATGGTCCGGCCGGCCATCCTCGCCGCCGCCGCCGTGGCCGCCATCAACTTCCTGGTCTTCGACCAGGTGGTGCCGCTCAGCAACACCCGGTTCCGCACCCTCTCCTCCGACGTCTTCCGGAAGACGCCGACCCTCTCGCTCCGCGCCCAGCAGCTCAACGAGCTCGGCAACACCGGCTACTTGATCTGGGCCCGCAGCATCGACCAGGTGGCGGGACGGCTTCAGGAGGTCACCATCTGGGACCTCCGGCGCACCAACGCCCGCCGCGTGGTGCACGCCGACAGCGGGGTGATGGTGCAGGATCCCAACGGGCGCGACCTGCTGATGACCCTCTTCCACGGCGAGCAGCTCGACTTCTCGGTGCTCACCCCCTCCCGGATCGAGCGGACCGGCTTCGGGGTCAACCGGGTCCGGATCGCCGACGTGAGCAGCGAGTTCGAGCGCCGGACCGGCCAGGTCGCCCGCGGCGACCGGGAGCGCAACGGCTGCGAACTGCTCGACTTCATCAGCGAGCGGGACTGGATCATCCGGGATGGGATGGGCCAGCGCACCTTCCTCACCCGGCGGGACCTCCGCCACCTTGTCGGCGCGGCGCCGATGCCGCCGCCCTCGGTCCAGCCCCGCCCCACCGACCTCACCGGCGACTGCAACCCCTGGTGGCGCCGGGTCGGCGACGCCTTCGCCCGGCTGCTGCTCCCCGGAGAACTCGAGGCCCAGGAGCCGGTGCGTCGCGACAGCGCCGCCCCGCCCCAGGAACCGGCCCCCCGCGGGGACTCGGCCACCGGCCAGGCTCGCCTCGGCGGCCTGCGCCGGGTCGGCGAGGACCTCCGCCGCAGCAAGGACTCCGTGCTGGCCGCCGAGGTCACCCAGACGGGCGATTCCGGGGCCCTCCCGGCCGACCAGGCCCCTGGGGAGGGCCAGGCCCCCCTCGGTGACCTGCCGGCGGAGCAGCCCCTCACCGGCGACCTGGGGCCCGAGTCGGCGGAGTTCCTGGTTGACCCCAGCGAGGTCGGCGTCCCGACGCCCCGCGCCGACGGGCTGATCGCGACGATGAGCGAGGTGGTCGGGGCCCGGGCCCAGGTGGACCAGGCCGAGCGGATGGCCCGCGAGTACGAGGTGGAGTACCACAAGAAGTTCGCCTTCCCGCTGGCCTCCTTCTGCTTCGTGATGGTGGGGATCGCCCTGGCGCTCAAGTTCCCCCGCAGCGGGATCGGGCTGGTGATCGGCGGGTCGCTGGTGATCTTCCTGATCTTCTACGTGATGCTGATCGGTGGCGAGAATATCGCCGACAAGGGGGTCGTGAGCCCCCAGCTGGCGATGTACGGACCGGTCGTGGTCTTCGGCCTGCTGGGGCTCGGCGCCGTGGCCCTCGCCAACCGGGAGATGGGCACCGCCCGCTCCTCCGGCATCGTCGAGTGGCTGGTCGAGACCCTCAGGCGGATCGGGAGGGCATCATGAAGGCGCTCGGCACCCTCGACCGCTACGTCCTTGGCCAGTGGCTGGCGACCTTCACCCTCTCCACGCTGGGCATCCCGGCCGTGGCGGTCCTGATCCGGCTGTCGGAGAACTACGGCAAGCTCGCCGACGCGAGCGTCCCGGGCCGGGACATCCTCCTCGGCTTCGCCCTGCTCTACCCGGGGCAGATGGCGATGCTCTTCCCCGCCGGGGTGCTCTTTGCCACCGTCTTCACCCTCAACGGCATGGGACGCCACAGCGAGCTCACGGCGGTCAAGGCGGGCGGGGTCTCCTTCTACCGGCTGATCGCCCCGATGCTGGCGCTGGCGACCCTCGCCATCCCGGCCAACTACGCCCTCAACGAGGTCGCCGCCCTGGGGGTCTCGCGGCAGCGTGAGTTGCATCACGAAAAGGCCAACCCGAACGAGCTCACCCGCCAGGACTTCGGCTTCCAGGCCACCAATGGCTGGACCTGGGCCGTCAAGGAGCTCGAACGGGGACGCGGCTACCTGCGATCCCCGCTGATCGAGTCGCCCGGCTCCGCCCTCGGTCGGTGGACGCTCGCCGCCGACTCGGCGCGCTGGGACGGGGACCGCGGCGGGTGGGTGCTCTACCGTGGGGCGGCGACCCTGGAGGCGGACAGCAGCGGGGCGCTCACCACCCTCACCTTCGCCACCCTGCGCTCACCACACCTCACCCAGCATCCCGGTGAGCTCGTCAACCCGCGCAGCATGGCCGAGGAGATGCGGATCGACGAGCTCCGGGCCTACCTCGACCGGCTGGAGCGCACCGGCGAGCGCCCGGGGATGCTCGCGGTGGACCTGCCCCTCAAGTACGCGGTGCCGGTGGCCTGCCTCGTGGTGGCGCTCTTCGGGGCCCCCCTCGCGGTCACCAATCCCCGCGCCGGTGCGGCCCTGGGCCTCGCCATCGCGCTCGGCACCACGCTGGTCTACCTCACCGGCACCCAGATCATGAAGTCGATCGGCGGGAAGGAACTGATCTCGCCGGACCTCGCGGCCTGGTCGATGAACGGGCTCTTCCTGGCGGTGGCGGTGGTCCTGCTGGTGCGGGTCAAGAGCTAGCGGGAGCGCGGCCGGGAAGGTACCCGCGCTGACGGCGCTGCTGCGAGGCGGCACCACCTCGATTCACGAGGTCGGACTCGCCGCACTCGGTCTCCCCGTGCGTGGGCGGGTGACGCGCGGCGAGGAACCGACCTCTTGCCCATCGAGGGTGCCCCTCTCCGCCGCGCTTTCAGGGCGTTCGTACCCGCCGCCGCGCTCGCCTCCGTTCGCTGCTACTTCTGCTTGCCGAAGCGGTTCCAGAGGAAGTAGACCGGAATCCCCACCCCGATGATCGCGAAGGTGATGCCGGTGCCGGACGGGTCGGTGAGCATCGCGTTCCCCATCATCGCCACCGAGGCCACCAGGAAGATCGCCGGCGTGACCGGGTAGCCGAGGGTGCGGTAGGGTCGCCGGGCCTCGGGCTGCCGGGCGCGCAGGCGGAAGACGCCGAGGACCGCGAGGGCATAGAACGGCCAGGAGCCGAGCACGAACTTGTCGGCCAGCGCCCCGAAGTCGTTCTGCAGCACGTAGAGGATGCTCACGGCGGTGGCGGCCCAGATCGCCACCGAGGGGGTCTGGAACCGCGGCGAGACCCGGCCGAGCACCGGGAAGAAGAGCCCCCGGTCGGCCATGGCGAACCAGATCCGCGGCCCCGTCATGATCGACCCGTTGGTCGCCCCGAAGCACGAGAGCATCACGATCCCGCTGACGATCGAGGCGCCGAGGGTCCCGAAGATCGGGATCCGCTCGGCCGCGGTCGCCGCGACGAGGGTCGCCCCGGGCATCTCGGTGATCGGGACCAGGTAGAGGTAGGCGGCGTTGATGAGCAGGTAGATCACCACGATCGACACCGTGCCGTAGATCAGCGCCCGCGGCAGGTTGGTGTCGGGGTCCTTCACCTCGCCACCCACCGCGGCGAGGTTGCTCCAGCCGTCGAAGGTCCACATCACCGGCACCAGCGCGGTGAAGATCGCCGAGAGGCCGATCACCGCCACCGGGTCGACCGCCCGGAGGTTGGTCATGGTGCCGGTGCCGTTGCCGAACGCGAAGAGCACGATGCCCGCGAGGGCGCCGTACTTGAGGATCGTGGTGACGTTCATCAACAGGGCGCCCCAGCGCACCCCGAGGTAGTTGAGCGTCGCGACGACCAGGATGGTGGCCGCGGCGGTGTAGCGCACCTGCATCGGGGTCATCTCGATGAAGTACGAGAGGTACTCCGCGAAGATCGTCGAGATGCCGCCGACCGCCGAGGCCCGGATCACCGTGAGCTCGGCCCAGCCCGCCACGAACGCCGGGAACGGCCCCCAGGCCTCGTGCAGGTAGGAGAGCACCCCGCCGCTCCTGGGGTACATGGTGGCGAGCTCGGCGATCGACAGCGCGCCGGTCAGGGTGATCAGGCCACCGAGCACCCACACCGAGAGGAAGACCCCGGGGCTGGTGATCGTCTCGGCGATCTGGGCGGGGACCCGGAAGATGCCGCTGCCGATCGTGATGCCGACCAGGATCGCCACCGCGCTCCAGATGCCGAGCGTCCTGGGGAGGCGGTCCTCGGGGACGCTCGTGGCGGTCGTGGTCATGGTCGGCTCCGTGATCCGGTCGAGGGGGCGAGCAACGGGGCGAACGCGGCTGGGGGCCCGGCGGCGATCCGTCGGTCCACCGCGACTGCTTGAGGGGGACAACCCGGCCGGGTAGCTTTCCGGCTCCGAATACTGACACCGTCGAGCCGATCCGCCTAGGGGGACCGGCCGGAAAGCCTGCCCTGCCCAGATGTCGAACGCCGCATCCGCCGAGGCCGCCATCGCCCAGCGCCAATCGCTCGTCGCCGACCTGGTCACCCTGACCAAGCCCCGGATCATCTCCCTGCTGTTGGTCACCACGGTGGCCCCGATGTTCATCACCCCGGCCGGGATGCCATCGCTCGGGCTGGTCGGCTGGGTGGTGCTCGGGGGCTACCTGATGGCCGGGGGGGCCAACGCGATCAACATGTGGTTCGACCGGGACATCGATGACCTGATGGCGCGGACCCGGCTGCGACCGATCCCCTCGGGGCGGATCACGGCGACGGCGGCCCTGCTCTTCGGGATGGGGATCGCCCTGCTGGCCTTCCTGGTCTTCTGGTCGTTCGTGAACCCGATCTCGGCCTGGCTGGCGCTGGGTGGCTTGCTGTTCTACGTGGTGATCTACACCGTGTGGCTCAAGCGCTCCAGCCCACAGAACATCGTGATCGGCGGCGCCGCCGGCGCCTTCCCCCCCCTGGTGGGATGGGCGGCGATGACCGGATCGGTCGACCTCGGGGCGATCTACCTCTTCGCGATCGTCTTCTTCTGGACCCCGCCCCACTTCTGGGCCCTCGCCCTCAACAAGACGGGGGACTACGGTCGCGCCGGCATCCCGATGATGCCCAACATCCACGGCGTGGTGGAGACCAAGCGGCAGATGCTGCTCTACACCCTGATGCTGATCCCGCTCACCATCATGCCCACCGTGATCGGGTTGTCGGGGCTGTTCTACGGGGTGGCCGCGTCGCTCCTCGGCCTGCGGTTCCTCCAGCTCTGCTGGAGGATCCTGCACGAGGACGGGGTGACCGGCACCACCTGGCGGCTCTACAAGTTCTCGCTCCTCTACCTGGCCCTGATCTTCGTGGCGATGGCGGTCGACCGGTGGGTGCCGTTCGGGCAGCCGGACCGGCCGGTCCGGCAGGTGATCCTGGCCAATCCGGGCGACAGCGCCCCCCCGGACGCCGCCGCCCCGCACGAGGATCACTGACCTGAGCACGCCGCGGAAGCGCCCGCCGTCGCCGCGGCCGCTCCTCCGGCTCTGGCCCCGCGTCCGACCCTACCGCGGTGGCCTGGTCATCGCCGGCGTCGCCCTGGTGCTCTCCTCGACCCTGGCGCTGGCCTTCCCGCTGGCGGTCAAGTTCCTCCTCGATGCCGCCTTCGTGGCCGGCGACCGGCACCTCCTCGACCGGATCGCCCTGGGCCTCCTCGCCCTCTTCGCCACGACCGCGGTCCTCAACTACATCCAGACCTACTGGCTCACGGCGACCGGCGAGCGGACCGTCGCCGCCCTCCGCCGCGAGCTCGTCAACAAGCTGCTGGAGATGTCGCCGGGGTTCTGGGTCCACCGCCGCACTGGCGAGCTCACCTCCCGGCTGACGGCCGACATCGGCCTGCTGCAGGGGATCCTCTCGCACCAGGCGGCCGATGCCGCCCGACAGTGCCTGGCGCTCACCGGCGGGGTCACCATCCTGACCCTGATGCAACCCAAGCTGATGCTCACCGCCCTCGGGGTGGTGCCGCTGGTCATCGGCTCGGCGATGCTCTTTGGGAAGCGCCTCAAGCGAATCACCACGGGGGTCCAGGACCATCTCGCCGAGGCGACGGCGGTGGCCGAGGAGGCGTTCGCCGAGATCCGGCTGGTGCAGGGGTTCGCCCAGGAGCCGAGGGAGCGGGCCCGGTACGCCGACCGGATCGGTCGGGTGATCACCGCCGCCCTCCACCGGGCCCGGACCCGGGCATTCTTCTTCGGGGCGATCACCTTCACCACCTTCTCGGGGGTGACCGCGGTGCTCTGGATGGGCGGGCGCCTGGTGCTCTCCGGGTCGCTCACCCCCGGCGAGATGGTCTCCTTCCTGCTCTACACCATCTCGATCGCCGCGGCGATCGGGGCGCTGGCCACCTTCTTCACCTCCTACCAGGAGGCGATCGGGGCTGCGGAGCGGGTCTTCGGCCTGCTCGAGATGGAGTCGACGGTGCAGGACCCGAGCGACCCGGTCGAGCTCGCCGCCAAGCCCCGCGGCGAGGTCGAGTTCCGGAACGTGACCTTCCGCTACGCCTCGGCGGATCCCGGGGAGCCCCCCACCCTCGACGATGTCTCGTTCCGGATCCGGCCCGGCGAGGTGGTCGCGGTGGTGGGACCATCGGGCGCCGGGAAGACCACCGTGGCCTCGCTGCTGCCGCGGTTCTGGGACGTCGAGCGCGGCGAGATCCTCCTCGACGGCATCGACATCCGCCGGCTCAGGCTCCGGGCCCTCCGGGAGGCGGTGGGAGTGGTCCCCCAGGACCCGACACTGCTCTCGGGGACGGTGCGCGAGAACATCGCCTACGCCCGCGGTGACGCCCCCGACGCCGATGTGGAGGTCGCCGCCCGGATCGCCAATGCCCACGAGTTCATCGAGGCCCTCCCCGACGGCTACCACACCCGGGTGGGGGAGCGCGGGGTCCGGCTTTCGGGCGGCCAGCGGCAACGGATCGCCATCGCCCGGGCGGTGCTCAAGAACCCCGCCGTGCTGGTGCTCGACGAGGCCACCTCGTCCCTCGACACCGAGAGTGAGCGGCTGGTCGAGTTGGCCCTCGAGCGGCTGTTGAGCGGCCGGAGCACCCTGATCATCGCCCATCGCCTCTCGACGGTACAGCGGGCCGACCGCCTGGTGGTGCTCGACCAGGGGCGGGTCGTCGAAGAGGGGAGCCACGCCGAGCTGCTGCGGGCCGGGGGGATCTACGCCCGGCTCTTCCAGATGCAGTTCCGCGACGACCAGGCGGTCACCGAGGCCCTCTCGGCGATGCGAGTGATCCGCGACGAGGGGCGCTAGGGCCTGGTCCCGCCCCCATCGGCGATGAACTTGATGCTGCCGTCGGGTTGCCGCTGCCAGAGGGTGAGGTAGGTCCTCCTCAGTTCTCGGGCCGGCTCCTCCTCGGTGGCGGGGAGGGTGATCGTGGCCTCCCCCGCCGTCCATCCCAGGGTGCCATCCTCCGACGCACCTGCCGCCACCGGTGCCCATCGCCACTCGGCACCATCGAGCCCCGAGACGGACCGGGAGATCTCGGCAGGACCGATGCTCACGAGTCCGGCCTCGTCGAATGTCACTCCGCCGGGGGCGGCCCAGTGGCCGAAGGCGCTGGAACCGCTGGCCCGAAATGCGGAATCGGCAAAGGCGAGGTCGGCCACCGCGAATGGGCGGCCGCGACCCGAGGAGAGAAGCACCGGCTCACCCCCACGCGGAGCCTCGAGACCCTCCGGCCACCCCGGCACGCCATTCCCCAGGAGGTTCACCACCGCCAGGGCACCCAACCGCCAGGCGGTCTCGGTCCGGTGCCAGGCGGCCAGGTAGCGTCCAGTGGCCGGCCGCGTGGTATCCGGGTTGGCCCAGCGGGCGGTGCCCCAGGTGAGCACCGCAGAGCCGTCGTCACTGGCCAGCAGTCGAAGCGGCTTGAGGTCGAGTTCGGTGCCTGGGAGGATCCCCTGCGCGCCCAGCACCTGCCCGATCCGCTCCCTGCCCGTGACGATCGGAAGTCCCGGCCAGAGCAGTGCCGCATCGTCCAGGAAGTACCTGGGGAGGGCCTCCGCGAGCCCGTCACGGACGGCCACACCCCTGATGATCTCATGGGCCAGCAACACGACGTTGCGGGGAGTCGGGCCCCGACGTTGCGCCGCCACCGAACCCACGGGAACAACCGCCACAGCCACGAGGACGGCCGTGAATCGCAGGCACAGGGTTTCGAGCATGGTTCCTCCTCAGGACGCACCACACCCCCGACCGGAGGTGACCGATCGGGGGTGTGGCAGATGTTACCAGGTGTATCCTGCCACCGGAACGCTACCGAATGGTGATGAGCAGCTCACTCGGCGAGGCACCGGACCACTTTTCAGCGATGATCCAGTACGCGGTGCCGTTGGTGAGGGTGACGCCCGAATCGTGCTCCGGGTTGGCCCCGGTCAACTCCTGCACCACGGCAAAGTTGATGCCCTCGTCCGTGACCCAGAAATCCACGTCGGCGGAGTTGTTCCAGCCCATGGTCAGGTCACGGTCGCCGGTGCCGGTGACGTTGATCTTGTACCAGGAGGACGGGTGCGCGGCACCATCCCACCAGGCATCACCGAAGCTCGGCATGTCGGCGATGAACATCCCCGTGCCGGGCGCAGGCACCGCGAACACCGGCTGGCCCCCACCGTTGACCGGGGCGGTCCCGGTGCCCGGAAGCTGTGCGTAGCCCGAACCGGTGGTGATCGCAGCACTCGACGGCAGGTCGGAGAGCGAGATCGCCGGAAGCGAGGCAAGGTGCACGCCGGAGGCGACGCCGGTGGCCGCGGCCAGCCCGGTCGGGGCCAGGATGACCATGCTCGTGCCATCAGCTGCCCGGGACATCACGAACGCCGGCTTGGTGTTGTACGTGATGGTGGCGCCGGCCTCGAAACGGAATCCGGTGGCGGTCACCGTAACGGTCTCGGTTGCCCCGATGTTCGTCTTGCTGTAGGCCAACGGGATCGACGTCACGGCTGGCACGGTGATCTCATTGGTGGTCTTGAGGGTGAACTCCCCGAGGTTGGCGGCGTAGTCCGCCGTCACATGGTCGACCGTCGCAAACCCCGTGGAGCCCGGGATCGGCACGAAGGTGATCGACTTGGCGGTGAGCTCGGTGATGACCGCCGCTCCGGTGTTGCCGAACGACACGGTCGAGGTCGTCGTGTTGAACGAGACGTCGCCCGGGGCCGTGATGGTGACCGGGTCACCGATCGCCGGCTCGGCAATGCTCAGCCCACCGACGTTGGTCGGCACCACGCGGACCGTGATGGTGGTCGAGAAGCTGCCGCTGGTGATGGTGAAGCTCGTCGAGACGTTGGTGTTGGCCGTGACGTAGAACCGCATCTGGCTCTGCACCTCGGGCGACTGCAGCGTCTTCTCGGGGTTGATGTTGTCGGGTCGGTAGTTCACGTCGCGCACGACCGTGATGCCCGCCCCGACGTTCGCGGCGGCAAAGGCGGCCGGCGTGGACTCGTTGCGGTCGTTGACCAGGCGGACGAGCAACTCCTCGGTCGCACCCTGGTTGACGAACATCACCTGCGGTGATGCCTGGATGTGGGTGGGATCGCCACCGAAGTCCAGTGAGTAGTCGTTGGCGCAGGCGGAGGCCCCCAGGGCCACAATCAGACCCGCCATTCCACGAATCACTCGGTTCATAGAGATGCTCCTCACCTGAAGGAAAAGGTGTCCACCGACACCGGTTAGTTGACGCACGTGATCGTGTTGATCCCGCTGTCGGGGTTGTTCGGATCGCTGCTCGTGGTCTGCAAGAACTGCTGTCCCAGGAAGGGCTCGATCGTCCGTCGCACCACCTGGGGCGTGATGATCTCACACCAGTTCGGCGCACTGGTCTCGAACTGGTCGTTGGTCTTGACCAGCGCGAAATTGCCGAAGTTGCTCCGGTCGGCGAAGATGTACCACCGAAGCCGGCCCTGCGTATAGCGCCAGATCTCGAACGGCGGCGCACGGTCCCCCGAGGGGAACGGGTTCCGCTCATCCGGCTGGCCGTACTTGACGAAGATCCGGCCCCGATCGGTCTTCCAACCCGGTCGGGCATTGCGGCCATCCTCGCCGAAGAGGCGCTCGGCCTCGTCGATGAGGTCGTAGAAGGCCATCCGGTACTCGTTGACCGCCGTGGTCGTGTCCTGGTCCCGCCGGGCCCAGAACTGGGTCAGGAACTGCCGCTTGGCGTTGACCGTGAGGGCACCGTCACCCTCCGCCTGGTAGACCTCGAGTTCCCCGCGGGAATCCGGAATCAGGTCCAGGGCTTCTGCCGCCCGGTCCAGGTCGTCCTCGCTGAGGGTCGCAAAATACGCCTCATCGATGCCCCTGGCCGCGTTCCGAGCCGCGATGCTGCGCGCCATCGCCGCCTCAAGGGAGCCGATCGCAAAGCCATCGGTCCGCTCCACCCGCTGGTTGCCGAGGGTGACGTTCGCCACCAGGGTGTAGTTCCCCTCGGGCAGCCCCTCCAGCGGGATCTGCGCCCGGATCACCCCACCACCGGCGGGGATGGTCTGGTCCACCGGCGGCAGGCGATAGATCACCGTGCCGTCCGTGGGATTGCGCACCTCCAGCCGGGTCGTCGCCGAGGTCTCCACGTCCGTGTAGGCCTCGAGGAGGAAGGCGAGATTCGGCTCCAGGGCATCGAGCGTCAGGTGCGGCGTCGTGACGAACCGGATGTTGCCGCGGGAAAATTCCCCCGGCATTGTCCCGGTGTCGCCGGGTGACGTGATCCGCATCTGCGAGGCCAGCAGCAGGTCCGACACAGCCGGCCGCTCGGTGAAGCCCCGGACCTCGGTCTCGGTCGAGGCCGTCCGACCGCTCATCGAGTCGCGCACGGTGACCTTGATCCGGATCGTCCCGACCGTCATCTGGCCGAGCCGCAGGATCTCCATCCCATACGCTTCCGGGATCCGGAACGACGCCGGAGCCGAGGACCACCACGGCGTCTCCGCATACAACCGGGCCCCATCCCCATCGAACACCTCGAGGGTGGTTTCCCAGACGATCCGGTCGCCCGTCGCCGTCGGCTCCGCCAGCATGTACGGCACCTGGAGGAAGGCCAACACCGACGTCCTTGCCGAATCGGGCGCGAAGAACCGAACCGCCTTCACCGCCAGTTGCGGCGGCGACTGCTGGATCGGGGCGCTCGCGAGAGCACCGAGGGCGAGGACAAGTGGCGAAAGCAGCATCGTGCGTGTCGTTCTGTCTGTCAGGCCGTCCGGCAGGGGTCCCGAGTGGCCGAGGCCACCCGGGAGGCTCCCCTTACCAGCCGAGGCTGACGGTGAAGAAGTTGGTGTTGCCGAGGAGGCCGAGCTTCTTCCAGGCGTAGTCGAAGCCGATCGAGAAGGTCGGGGTCTGGTAGTTGAGCCCCCCGCCCACGGCGAGGCCCTGGCTCTTCTCGTCGGAGGTCTTCTGGTCCACGCCGACCCCGAAGAAGTCGGTCTTGTAGCTGTTGGCCGGCGTGGCCGACCAGCTGCCCCGCACCGCCAGGCCGAAGTTCGAGCCCCCGAGCTGCATCGCCGCCAGCTCGGCGCCGAAGCCGAAGCCCGCCTTGTTCGAGTTGGCCTGGTTGAACTCGCCCATCACCGTGACCCGCGAGTTGGCCGTCGACACCATGTCGTAGGCCAGGCCCACCCGGAACACCGTCGGCAACGAGAAGCCCGTGGTCCGGTAGATCGCCGGCTGGAGCTCCTCGGTGATCGGATCCTCGCCGGGCAGCTCGTCCCGCGGCGCCTCGGTGCGGATCTTGTCGCCGTCGTACTTCATCTTCGTGCCGAGGTTCGACAGCGTGAACGCGAACCGGATCGCCTTGCCACTCAGGCTCGAGTGGAAGTGCGTGCCGAAGTCGACCGCGAACGCCGAGCCCGACGCCTGGCCGAGCTGGTCGAAGACCCCCTTGGCCGTGAAGCCGACCGAGAACCGGTCGCTGAAGTTCCGGGCGAAGGTCACCGCCGCGAACGTCTCCGAGACGTCGTACACCTCACCGGTGCCTTCCGGCGTCTCCACCGTGTACACCGGCTGGTCCGAGAACCCGAAGGTGCCGAGCTGGAGGCCGAAGGCACTCGCGCCGCCGCCGAACGGGAACGCGATCGCGCCCCAGCTCAGCTTCGTGTCGGCGACATAGTCATACTGTGAAAACTGGGCGCCCGGGCGCGTCATCAGCGCCGTGGCCGCCGGGTTGGCATTGAGCCCTCCGACGTCCGTCGCCATGGCGACATACGATCCGCCCAGCGCGGTCCCCCGGGCATTGGCGCCCAGGAGCAGAAATTCCGCGGTGGTCGACCCGTAGGCCACGTTGTCGGCGACGTCCTGCTGGGCCGTGGCCACCGCCGGCACGAGGCCGAGGCTCACCAGCGCCAGGAGGAGTCGGGACGAGTAGCTGCAATTCATGCGTCGTTCTCCCTGAGGTGGACGGGCGGGGGCAGCAGGGCCACCCCCGACCGCCCGTCGGCGTGGACTACTGGGCGTAGTTGATGATCGTCATGCGGCCCACGGTGGTTTCCCCGTTTTCCGCCGTCACGTGATAGAAATAGACTCCGCTGGCGACGAACTGGTTGTTCCGGTTCCGGACATCCCAGGTCTCCTCACCCCCGAAGGCCGTGCTCGCGTGCTGGAGCATCCGGACCAGCACCCCACTGGCGGTGTAGATCCGGATCGTTGCCACCTCGGGCAAGTTGACGAACTTGATGATCTTGCTCGTCGTCGTCGCCTCGAACGGGCTGGTGACGTAGTACGGGTCCGGCACCGTGTGGACGTTCGCCAGCGTCGCGCCGGTCGACGGCCCCACCGCGTTGGTCAGCTCGAAGGCAAACTTCACCGACGACCCGATCGCCGTGAACGGCCGCGGCATGCCGACCGCACTGTACGACTGCGGCCCGCCGTCGCCGGCGGCCTGCACCCCGCCACTGATGGCGCCGGTGTAGTCCCGCATCGTCCAGACCGTCCCCGCCGCCGGCACCCCGCCGGCCAGCTCGAACATGAACGGCTGGCCCTTCAGGTAGAACACGAAGCCCTGGCCCGCGGCCGTTGGTGCCGTCCGGTCCACCGCCGTGCTCGACGCCGAGCCGTAGGCAATCGCCCCCGGCACCGCCGTCTCCGACAGCTGCGGGGAGGCACCCGTGCACCGGATGCCGCCCGGGTTCAGCGACTTGATCGGCTCGAAACAGCCGATGTCCGTCACCGTCAGCTCCGACCGCTGGTCATAGTACACCGCGCCGTTCTGCGTGGCGCTCTGGTTCAGGATGCCCCAGGTCGCGGAGAGCTTGTCCGCGCGGAAGGGCACCACCACGTCGTGCGTCACGTCGATCACCGAGTCGATGTGGCCACCCTCGCCCCAGTACACCCGGTAGTCGGCCGCGCTCTGGAAGGCCGAGAGCACCGCCTCGACGTCCCGGAACGACGACGTGTAGTCGTTGTACGCCATCGGCCGGTAGATCGTGGTCACCCCATCCAGCGGGCCGCCCACGTTGTTGAAGTCCGTCCGCGCCGTCCCGGTCCGGAACGCCGCCGTGTTCGCCGCGTTCGGGTTGTCCATCATCGTGCTGTTGTCGGTCCCCATGAACCACCGGGGGCCGTTCGCATCACAGATCGGGAACGAGGTGAAGCCCGACACGCCGTTCACGCAGCCCCGCGACTTCACGCCCTGGTAGTAGCCGGACGGGTAGTCGATCGAGTAGCTGCCCCCGATCCCGAACGCGCCCGCGGGCGCCCCGTACCGGGCCGCCAACGTCGGGTCCGCCGTCAGGGCGTCGAACGCCCCGGCCGTGCTCGCCGTGCCGCTGGTCGAGGAGAGGTGCATCGGGATGGCCAGCGAGACGTTCCCCGCCTGGGCCGAGATCGTGTAGTAGAACGTCGCGTCGTAGGTCGAGGCCGCGGCGAACGACGTCGGCGTCATCGAGTCCACCGTGATCGCCACCTCACCCGGCTCGGTGAGGATCTCCTTCACGAACGCCGCCAGCGAGAGCGACACCGCGTTGGTCGGCGGGAACGCCTTGCTGAACTTGCCCGTCGCCGGGTCGAGCGACGGCACCACCTGGTCCGTCAGCAGCCCCCGACGCCCGAAGACGCCCTGGGTGATCGTCGCGTCGTTGGCGTAGTTCCCCGCCGACGTCCGCGGCTGCACCCGCTTGGTGACCCGGGCCGACTCGAGCGAGGTGTTCCCCGCACCGGTCGACGAGATCGAGTTCACGTCGAACGCCGTCACGGCGTAGAAGTAGTTGAGCCCGTTGCGCGGCTCCGGGTCGACGAACGCGAACGGGATGCCCGTGTCGTCGAGCGCCGGGAAGCCGGTGCCCTGGCCCACCACCGCCGTGTCCGCCGCCAGGTTGATCACGTCACCCGAGGCCAGCGTCGTCCGGTCACCGATGCGCACCTGCACCAGGTTGCCCGAGATCGGGTAGTCCACGTGCTTGGTGAGCTGCACGCCCGGCGCGGGCGTGCTGAACACCCCGGCACAGCTGCCGGTCACGCCCAGTTCCGGCGCACACTTGCTGCCCCGGGCCGGATCGGCCACCTGGCCGGTGAAGTCACTGAACGACGTCCCCGCATAGTCGTACTGCGCGATGAGCTTGAGGCCCGTCGGCGTGTCCGAGCGCCCGCGGTAGATCCGGTAGCCCTCGACGTCGAAGTTCCGGTAGTTCGCGTCATACAGCGCGTTCGGCACCGGCGCCCCGCCACCCGGCGGGACCGACGACGCCTGGCTCGCGACCTGGAAGTACGGGTCGCCCTCCGTCTCGGACCCCGACGGCCGCCACACCACCGTCACCTGGCCATTGCCCGGGATCAGGAAGAAGTCCGGCGCGGCCGGCGCGAACGGGAGCAGGAACTTGTTGTCGAAGATCGTCTGGGCCGTGAGCGCCTTGCCGAGCAGCGAGCCCGGCACCGTGCGCATCTCGCCCTGCTGGACCTGGTCGTCGGCGTTGTCGTCGGCGTACCCCTTGAAGCCCATCAGCGAGTCGATCCGGTTGGCGCCCTGCTGCAGCAGCGTGGCGTCCGACAGCCGCGTCGGGTCGCCCGGCAACACCCGGGTGCCGCCCACGTAGCCCGGGATCTGCACCGGCGCCGCGTGGATGTAGCTCACCACGATCGACGCCGACTGCCCCGCCTCGAGCGCGAACGGCGTCGAGGACTCCATCAGCCGGATGTCGGCGGGTGTCGCATCCTGGATGAAGCAGATCCGGGTGACCTGCACGTCGCCCTGGTTGCAGGCGACACCGTCAGCCGGGGTCACGTCGCCCGACATGTACTTGTAGAGCCGCACCGCCGAGTTCGGGTCCGAGAAGGCCCCGCCGTTGGTGGTGTTCGAGAAGAGGTTGATCTTGCCCGGCCCCGTCGCCGACTTGAGGTACTTGATCCCGACGAAGCCCGCGCCCGGGAAGAACGGCGCGCCGAAGATGTTCGGCGAGAAGGTCCAGCCGGCCGCCCGCGGGAAGTCGGCATGGTAGGCGTACCCCATGGCGAACGGCAGGTTCACCGAGGAGAAGTTGACGCCCGCCGAGTTGGTCACGTCGGGGTCGGCCGCGAAGGCGGCGTAGAACGGGTCGATCGTGTAGCCGGCATCCGGCAGGTCGACCGTGAACGTCGCGTTGTTGAGCGCGTGGAACTGCTGCGCCTGCTCGTAGAGCAGCTCGCGGAGCCCCGGCCGGTACTGCGTATAGTCGGCCTGGTTGAGCGAGGTGATGTTGTAGAACGTGATGATCAGGTAGACCAGGTCCTCGTTGCCGCTCGGGAAGTTCCACCCCATCACCCGGTACTCGGCCACCACGCCGAGCGGGTGCGGCCGCGCCGCGTTGAGGCCCGGATCGGCCTCCGAGGAGATCCACCAGACGTCGCCCTGCGAGGCGGTCACCCGACCCCGGAGCAGCGGGTCGAAGAGCTCCTCCGACGCGTCACCCTGCGGCACGTACGCCGCCTGCGGCCAGTTGGCCACGTCCACCGGGTTGGTGGCGTTGTAGAGCTCGGTGACCGAGGTGCCGTGCTGGCGCAGGCCGGAGGCATCGAAGAACATGCCGCCCGTCGTGTCGCCGGCCCAGGGATTCGCCGGCTTGGCGCCCTGGATGATGCCGGCCACCTGCAGGCCCGAGTTGAACATGTACTGGTTGCCGGTCCCCTTCGGCCAGAAACCGCCGCCGATGGTGGACGAGTTGAGCGAGTCCACGCCCACCTCGCCGCGCGAGTTCAAACCGTAATAGATCCGGTTGATGGTGATCGCGCCGAGGTTTCCGGCGAAGAGCCGATAACGGCCCGCGTCGGAGCGCTTGGCCTCAGGATCCGGGCCGGCGTGTGCCACGCTCGGCAGCGCGACGGCCGCGGCGAGCGCGAACATCAGTCCGCCGATCAGGCCCCGCTTACCACGCAGTGAGTGCATTGTGCGACCTCTCGAGGATGGATGCGGACGTCCGGGGCGGATGGGGTCGGCCGAGATGCCGGCCCCATCCGTCACGGGCGAACAGTCAATCAGAAGTTCACTTCCATGCCGAACCGGAGGATCCGGCCACCCCCGGCGAACCGGGAGATGTGGAAGGTGCCGAGACGGGCAGTCTCATGTGCAGCCCGCTGTTCGGCGAGGGTATAGACACCGTCGCCGTTGCCGTACCGCTGCTCACCCTTGCGGAAGAAGTAGCAGGTCGGAGGCGATGGATTCTTGCCGGTGGTCACCCAGGCGCCGCAGCCGGCGTCCGAGCTTGGCAGGTTGATCGAGGCGTCCAGGGAGTTGTAGACCCCGTTGGCCTTGGCGTTCGAGGCAAAGTTCGCCGAGTCCGTCACCCACAGGTTGTCCTTGTACCGCTGGTTGGCCGTGGTGCCGGTCTGCGAGAAGACCGCCAGGACGTTCTCGATGTTGAAGACGTTCCGGGCGTCGGCATACGCGGTCAGGTCAAGCGACCCGAACCGGAAGCCCTTGGTCACCCGGAGGTCGACGTTCTTGAACGACGGCAGGCGGGTGGCGTTGAAGTCGCCACCGATCTGGTTGCAGGTCCCGCCCGACGTGACCGCCTGGTCGTCGTCGAACCGCGGGTCACAGACCGTGTACGGCGTGCCGGAGGCATACCGCGCGGTGCCGAAGATGCCCATCCGGCTCATGATCGAGCCGAGCAGGGACCCCTGCTGGAAGTCCGCCGGGAAGTTGAACGAGAACTGGGCGGCCAGCGAATGCGGACGCGAGAACCCGACCGGCTGCGCAGCCTGCGGCGGCGGAGCGGCGGTGCCGGTGACCGACGAGGTGATCCGCGAACCGAAGCGGATGTACGTGTACGGGTCGGTACCGGTGTTGCGGGCGTCCTGGTACGTGTAGGCCAACACCCCGTTGAAGATCCGGCCGAAGCGCCGGTCGATGCGCATGTCGATGCCGCGGGTGTTGCCGAAGTCCTGGTTGACCGTCAACCGCAAGTCTGCACGGCTGTTGGACCGCGGGTCGATCGCCCCGATGAGGCGGCCGGCCGCGTTGGCCAGGTTGTCCTTGTTGTACACGGTCACGTCGAGCACCATGTCGTCCGAGAACGCATGGCGCACGCCGAACTCGAACAGGATCGTCTTCCCGAAGTCGAGGTCCGTGCCGTAGTTGTTGTTCGTGTTGGTGATCGAGAGGTCGGTGTTCGACCCGAAGAGCACCACCGAGGCATCCGGCGGCGAGACCACCTGGGCGTACGACAGCCGGAAGTTGGTCCGCTCGGTCACCGGGAAGGCGACCTGGATGTGCGGCGAGATGTAGTCATGGCTCGTGTACGGCTCGAGCCGCTCGCCCAGCGTCTCCGGGGTGAAACCCGGGTACGACGCGATCCGCGGGAAGTCCTTCCACTTCTCGCCACCGACATCGAAGTAGTCGTAGCGAACGCCGCCGACGAGCACCACGTCGCCGAGGTCGAGTCGATCCTCGATGAAGAGGTTGTAGGTCGTCGGCTCGGCCTTCCAGATGTCCGAGAAGCCGAGGCCCGTGGCGCCGATGTTGTACGTGTCGAGCTTGGACGACGTGTACTCGCCGCCCATCTTGACGCGGTTGTACCGGTCCACCTGCCAGTCGAGGTTCGCCTTGCCGATCCACCGGGTCTCCGACGCGGTGTTGAGCGTGCCCGCCGCGCCGCCGAACCCACCGACGCCGCCCGGGTTGCCCAGCGAACCACCGTAGCCGTTCTGGCCGTTGTACTGGGTGGTGTTGAACCGGTCGTAGATGACGATCGCGGCGCTCGCGTCCTGCGTGCGATAGGCCTCGATCAGCTCATCGGTGACCGGGAAGTCCTTCTCGTCATACTGGTAGTCGAAGTTGCCGAAGTACCAGCCCAGGAACGGGTCCCGGGTGTTGGCCTCGGACTCCGCCGTCAACGTGGAGTTGATCGACCGGTCCTTCTGGTAGGACACGTAGGCGTCGAGCGCGATGGCGTTCGAGGAGCTCTTCGTGAGGACCTGATTCCAGTTCAGGGTGGCGACCTGCGACGTGTTGGTCGTCGCACCGGTGTTGTCGACTCCGCGGCCGCCGCG
>JAHEFN010000005.1 GCA_024640185.1 Gemmatimonadota bacterium
GCGACGGCATCGGCATCGTGCAGTTGAGCCCGGTGAGCGAGACCTCGGCCAAGGAACTGCGCGAGGAGATCGACCGCCTCCGCAAGACCGGGATGACGAAGTTGATCCTCGACCTGCGGGGCAATCCCGGCGGACTGCTCGACCAGGGTGTCGAGGTCTCGGACCTCTTCCTCCGCAAGGGGATGGGGATCGTGTCGACCAGAGGTCGGGCGGAGGGGACGTCCCGAAGCTTCGAGGCAGAGCGCGACGAGCGCTGGCCAGGGCTGCCGGTCGTGGTACTGGTCAATCAGGGCACCGCCTCGGCGGCAGAGATCATCGCCGGGGCACTCCAGGACAACGATCGGGCCGTGGTGGTGGGGGTACCCACCTTCGGCAAGGGCCTGGTGCAGTCGCTCTTCAATCTCGGGGATGGTCGGGCGCTCAAGCTGACGACCGCCCGGTGGTTCACGCCGAGTGGCCGGAGCATCCAGCGAGAGGCGGCGAGCCAGGAGGAACAGGTCGCGGCGGTGCAATTGCAGGCCGCCGAAGGTGACTCGACCGCGCTCGACTCACTGCCCACCCACGAGACGATCAGTGGCCGGTTGGTTCGCGGTGGCGGCGGGATCGTCCCCGATCGGATCGTCATCCGCGATACCCTGACCGATGGTGAGCGGGAGTTCATCCGGGCGGTCGGTGGTCACGGGGCGGAGTACCTCGATGCGCTGGCCGTGGCGGCTCTCGATGCGAAGGAGCGGCGCCTGGTCGGCAGCGAAGACTTCGTGATCACCGACGAGATGCGTGCGGTGATGTTCGCCAAGCTGGCGGCCGACAGCGTCACCTTCACCGACGCCCAGATCGACGGGGCTCGGGCGTTCATCGATGAACGGCTGGGGTACGAGATCGCGCGCTATGTCTTCAACCAGCCGGCGGAATTGCGACGTCGCGCCGGGAACGACCCCAGCGTCCAGCTGGCGATGACCCTGCTCCGCCGTGCCTCGACACCGCCGGCCCTGCTGGAGGCGATCACGCCACGATGAACGGCCAGGGCGTCGTCATCGTGGGTCGGGGGCGCCTCGGGCTTTCGCTCGTTCGCGCCCTCGAACCGTTGGGGGTGGCGGCCAG
Organism: Gemmatimonadota bacterium; assembly: GCA_024640185.1. Lineage (GTDB taxonomy): Bacteria > Gemmatimonadota > Gemmatimonadetes > Gemmatimonadales > GWC2-71-9 > Palsa-1233. The sequence continues at coordinate 1,102 of JAHEFN010000005.1, forward strand.
CGCGCTCCCCGGTCGGACCTTCACGACCGATCCCGACGCGCTGGTGACCCTTCGTGGAGCCGGCACCATCCTGCTCACCGTTCGGGACGCCGCCGTGACGACCGTGGCCGCGGAGCTGGCAGCCGCCGGCGTCGGGGGCGGCCAGGTGGTCCTGCATACCTCGGGGCTCCTCACCCGCGAGGCTCTCATCCCGCTCAGGGCCTGTGGCGCCTCGCTCGGATCGTGGCATCCCCTGATGACCTTTCGTGACCCCACCGGCTCACCCGACCTCCTCGCCGGTGCCCCGGCGATCCTCGAAGGCGACCCGGCGGCCATCGCGCGCGGCCGCCTGCTGGCGACCCGTCTCGGGATGGCGCCGATCGTGGAGATCGCCGGCGAGGAGAAGCCGAGGTACCACGCCGCCGCGGTGATCGCGTCGAACTACCTGGTGGTGCTTGCGGGACTGGCGGAGGCACTGACCCGGGAGAGTGCCCTCGGCGACCATCCGGGGCTGTTCACGCCACTCATGGCCCGAACGCTGGAGCACCTCGCTGCTGGCACCCCGGCGGCGGCGCTGACCGGACCGGTGGTCCGTGGCGATGTCGGGACCGTCGCGGCCCACCTGGCGGTGCTCGACGAGGCGACGGCTGATCTCTACCGCCGTCTGGGACTCGAGGCCCTTCGGCTCTCTGGAGCCGAAGGCGAGGCGGCCCTGGCGATGCGGTCCGCGCTGAGGGGTGACGAGGGAGGCTAGCGAGCCGGGGCACCCTCGTTGGCAGTTACTGCTCCACCACCCGCACGCCGCTGGGTGGCACGAAGCGGAAGATGTCTGCGGGAATCACCGCGTTGGTGCGCAGCCGCGAGAGCGTCACGATCCTCACCTGGATCTTCTCATCGATCTCGATCTTGCGGAGCAGGGTCGCATCGCGGTCGATCCACAGGGTGGCGACCCGGAAGCCCATGTCGGGGGCGAGCGGCTCGAGACGGATCACGTCGGTGGTGTTGCCGTCGACGACCTCGGTGCGCAACCAGATCGCTCGATACTTCTCGACCGGCCGGTCGAGAAACCGCTGGACCACGTTGTAGTTGGTCAGGGGGTCGGCGCCCTCGGAGGCCGGCCACTTGGCCACCTGACCCGGGAGGTTCTCGGGATCATAGAACCAGATGCTCCGCCCATCGAGCACGTACGCCCCGCCCTTGGGGTCGGTGAACCGCATCGCGAACTGGTTGGGCCCCTGCTGGTAGAGGGTGCCCTTCTCGGTGGACCGCTCGACGAAATCGTCCCGCCACTCCTGCTTGAAGTCGGCACGGAAGGAGTTGAGGCCACGGTAGACACTGGCCGCCCGGCGCATGATCGCCTCCCCCGACTCGGGGCTGCCGGTCACCTGGGCACCCAGCAGGCTGGGGAGCAGGAGCAGGACGGGCAGGGCAGGGCACCTCATGTCGTCGCGCCTGTCGGAGTCACCACGCTGCGGCCGATCACCTCGGCGATCGCGGTGATCTCGCGCATCATCCGCTCGAGTTGGTCGGGGAAGAGCGACTGGGCACCGTCGGACATCGCCCGCTCCGGATTGGGATGCATCTCGACCAGCAGGCCGTCGGCGCCGGCGGCGATCGCCGCCCGGGCCATCGGCGGCACCATGTCCCGATGCCCGGTGGCGTGGCTCGGGTCGGCAAGGATCGGGAGGTGCGAGAGGCCATGCACCACCGAGATCGCGGCGATGTCGAAGAGGTTGCGCGTGGTGGTGTCGAAGCTCCGCACGCCGCGTTCACAGAGAATCACGTTGGGGTTGCCGGCGGCGAGGATGTACTCGGCGGACAACAGCAACTCGGGGATGGTCGCGGCCAGCCCCCGCTTGAGGACGATCGGCTTGCCGACCTGCCCGCACTCCTTGAGGAGCGAGTAGTTCTGCATGTTGCGGGCACCGATCTGGATCAGGTCGGCACTCTCCGCCACCAGTTCGAGTCCGTGGGGGTCCATGGCTTCGGTGACGATCATCAGCCCCGTTTCCGCACGGGCGAGCGCCAGCAGTTCGAGGCCCCGGATGCCGAGTCCCTGGAAGGCGTAGGGCGAGGAGCGGGGCTTGAAGGCTCCCGCCCGGAGGACCGTGGCGCCTGCCGCCTTCACCTGGTGGGCGGCGGTGAGGATCTGCTCCTCGCTCTCGACCGAGCAGGGACCAGCCATGACCACCACGTCACGACCGCCGACGGTTGACCCGTCGGGGAGCGGGACCTGGGTCGGCTCGGGCTTCCATTCCCGTGACACTTGCTTGTAGGGCTTGGAGACGTGGATGACCTCGGCCACGCCGGCGAGCCCCTCGAGGCGGGAGGCTTCGACCCGGCCATCATTGCCGACCAGCCCGACGCTGGTGCGCTGCTTCCCGGGCATCGGCGCGGCGCGGTATCCCATTTCGTCGATGGTCGCGACCACGTTGGCAATCTGTTCGGGTGTGGCACCCTGCTTCATGACGATCAGCATGGCAATCGCTTCCGTGGTTGGGGGTCAGGCCGCCGTGTCATGCTCACCCAGGCGGACGCCCACGATCGTGGATACCCCCGGCTCCTGCATGGTCACACCGTAGACACTGTCGGCGGCCTGCATGGTGCGCGGATTGTGGGTGATCACCAGGAACTGGGTCTGTTCCTTGAATTCGTCGAGGAGCCGCAGGAAGCGACCGACGTTCGCGTCGTCGAGCGGGGCATCGACCTCGTCCATGAGGCAGAACGGCGACGGCTTGGTGAGGTAGATCGAGAAGAGCAGCGAGGCCGCGACCAGGGTCCGTTCACCGGACGAGAGGAGGTGGATGCGCTGGGTCCGCTTGCCGCGTGGGGCCGCGTGAATCTCGATCTCGGCCTCGAGTGGGTCGTCGGTATCGGAGAGGCGCAGGTCGCATTCGCCGCCACCGAAGAGGGTCTGGAAGACATTGACGAAATTGCTGCGCACCGCGGTGAAGGTCTCGAGGAAAAGGGCCTTCGCCGTGCCGTCGATCTCCCGGATCGCCTGCAGGAGGGTCTGCCGGGCGGCCACAAGGTCGTCGCGCTGGGTCTGGAGGAAGGTCAGTCGCTTCGATTCCTCGGTCCATTCCTCCATCGCGAGCGGGTTGACGATGCCGATGGCCTCCAACGCCGAGGCGATTCGCTCGGCCTCTTCGGTGAGCGTCTCGAGGTCGGCCTCGACCGGTGGTGCGGCCTCGACGAGTTCCTCGAACGGTCGCTTCCACTCGGTCTCGACGCGCTCGACCACCCGACGGCGCTCGGCCTTCGCCTCCGTCACGCCGACGGCGAGTCCGTGATGCTCCTCGCTGAGTTCCTCGACCAGGTGGCGCGCCTGCGCGAGCTGGCGTTCGGCCTCGGCAAGCCGGGTGGAGGCCCCCTCCAACGTCCCCGCGGCCTCGCCAGCCGCCGTCTCGAGGGCCATCAGCGCCGAGGCGCGTTCGTCACGCCCCCCCTGCCAGTCGGCGCGCCGTGCTTCCAACTCGGCGGCGTCGGCATCGAGTCGGGCGAGTTCCTCGGTGCGCGCGGCGATCCCGGCCTGCGACTCGGTGATCACCCGAGCGGCCCGTTCGGCGGTCTCCCTCGCCGACCGCAATCGGGCGGCGATATGGGCCTCCTGAACCTGCCACTCACTGCGGGCCTCGCGGGCGACTTCCTGCTCACCCTCGAGTTCGCCGAGTCGGGCACGGCCGGCCACCAGCTGTTCGTCGAGCTCGAGGCGAGCCGTGGTGCCGTTCTCGAGGAGGTGGTTGACGTCATCCCGTCGGGCGGTGGCCCGGGTGAGCCGATCATGGAGACGAGCCAGTTGGCTCTCGAGTTCCTGCAGCTCGCGGTCAAGGTTGCCGACCCGGCGCGCAAGGTCCTCCCGCGCCGCGATGGCCTGGCGCTCCGTCTCGCGCAGCGTGGCTGCCTGCTGCTCTGACTCGGTCGCCTCGACCTCGAGCCGGGACAGCTCCTCCCGCGTGGCGGCGCGTCGAGCATCGGCGGCTTCGAACGCCGTCGTCGCCTCGGTGATCCGACCCGCCAGGGTATGGAGCTCCGCTCGCCGCTGCAGCGGACCGGTCGTCGAAGCCGGTCCGGTGAGCCAGATCGAGCCATTCCGGCGGCGCACGCCACGGCCACCATCCGCAAGTGGCTGTGACCCGCCCACCAAGGCGGCGACCCAGCCATGGGCGATCGGTTGGACCTGGAGTCGAGGGTCGATCTCCCCGCCATGCTGCTCGGGCCCGGGCTCCACCGGGAGCAGGATCAGGGTGCCGGGTTGTTCCTGCTCGTGCCACGTCCGGATCCGGCGCACGGTGGCTTCGTCGCGCACCAGCACCGCATGCACGAACTCACCGAGAAGTTGTTCGGCGAGGTCGGCCTGGTCGCCATCGACACCGATGACATCGGCGAGGGTGCCGATCACCCCTTCGCCATACTCGTCACGGCGGGCCAACAAGGCCGCGGCAGCGGGGGCAATCCCCACGCGATCACGTTCGAGGGCCTCCAGGGCAGACTGGCGCGCCGTCAGGGTGGCGAGGTCTTCCTCGAGCGTTCGACGTGCTGCCGTCTCCCGCGCCTCGCGGTCCCTGGTCTCGCGCAACCGGAGTCGAGCCTGCTCGGCCGTGGCGGCAGCGCGGCGCGACTCCTCGATATGGCGATCGGCCACCGCACGGGCCTCGGTCAGCTTCTCGCCGGTCGATCGGCGGTCCGCGGCCAGTTGCGCCTGGTGGCTCTCCTCCTGGGTGATCCGCTCGTGAAGCGAACTGGTCTCGCCGTCGAGTGCCGTCCGTTCGCCCTCGAGCTGACGCTGCTGCTCGGCGTGCCCCTGAAGGGCATGCTCGATCTGGCGAACCGCCTCGCGGTGGGTGGCCACCCGAGCGCGTCCCTCCTGCTCGGCCTCGGTCCGACCATCAAGTTCGAGGCGGATCCGGGCGTGTTCGCCCTCCGCGACGGTCGACTCCTCCCCGGCGGTCTCGAGGTCGAGCTGGGCCTGCTGGGCCTTCAGCTCGAGGTCATGGCGTTCGGTCTGGGCCCGCTGCCGTCGCTGCGCGGCGTTGGCGAGTCGTTCGGCCGCCACAGCCAGGTCACCCTCGAGCTTGCCGAGTTCGAGCCGCGCCGCAGCGAGGTCATCGACGACGGTGGCACGGTGCCGTTCGGCCACGGCGCGCGCCTGGGCCGCCGTCTCGCGGGATGCCTCGCATGAGGTGAGTCGCTCGCGCGCCGTCGGCAGTTGCTCCGTGAGCTCGGCGTGGCGTCGTTCGAAGGTCACCGCATCCTCGGCCAGCTTGGCGAGTTGTCGCTGCGCGAGGGCAATCGTGACGCCGAACTTTTCCTCGGTCAGTTGCTGGTGGCGCTGGGCCTTGCCCTTCTGGCGCGCCAGCGACCGGATCTGTGACGCGACCTCCGCGATCAGATCTTCGAGGCGCTGCAGGTCACCACCGGTTTCCTCGAGGCGCCGAGCCGTGGCGTGGCGGCGGTCGCGATAGAGGCCGATGCCTGCGGCCTCCTCGAAGAGCGAGCGCCGTTCGTCGGCCCGATCGGAGAGGAGGAGGTCGATGAGCTTGGCCTCGATCACCACGCCGGCGTCGCTGCCGAGGCCGGTCCCGCGCAGCAGGTCGTGGATGTCGCGGAGCCGGACCGGTGCGCGATTGAGCAGGTAGTCACTCTGTCCCGACCGTGACAGCCGGCGCGAGATCACCACCTCCGTGTACGGGGTGGGGAGTTCGCCCGAGCTGTTGTCGAAGTAGAGTGAGACCTCGCAGACGTTGACCGGACGACGTCCCGCGGCCCCCTGGAAGATCACGTCCTCCATCTTGCCGCCGCGAAGCAGGCGGGCGGATTGCTCGCCGAGCACCCACCTGACGGCATCGGAGACATTCGACTTGCCACAGCCGTTGGGGCCGACGATGGCCGTGACGCCATCCTCGAAGTTGAGGGTGACGGTGTCGGCGAACGACTTGAAGCCGGAGAGCTCCAACTTGGTGAGCTTCATCAGGTCACATGGTCGGGGTTGAGCACGGGAGGACCCTCCACGCCTTGCGCGCGGCGGAACCGGAATCCCGCAAAATAGCAGGATGGCGCTTCAGTTGTCCCTGTTGCCCCGGGTGGTCACGAAGTAGGGGCGACCGAGCCGGTTGCCGTCGGCCTCGGCCTCGTCCCGGGAGGGGTAGGGCCCGACCACCACCCGGTAACTCCCCCCGGGCTCGCCGGGGTCGAGGACACTGGCGCGGTAGCCGATGGCCCTGAGGTCGTCGGCGAGCGCTTGAGACCAGCCGAGATTCTGTGAAGAATTGACCTGGATGTAGACCTCGCCACCGATTCCTGCCGCGGGAGGGGCCTCCGGGACCGGGTCGGGACCCGGCTCGTCGCTGGTCGAGAGGCGGGGTTCCTCGTCGAGGCCGGGGGCGGCCGCCTGCACCTGAGGCGCCTCGCTCAGGGTGGGAATCGGCTGGTGGCGTCCCTCGGGAACCCACGGGACGGCGAGAAAGATGTCGCCGGCCCCGCCGGCCAGCCTGGTGAATTCGAGCGGCGTCGGGCCGCTGAGGTCGAAGCCGACCACATCGTTGCCATCGCGCATGACCAGCGTCCTTCCCCCGGTCACCAGGGGGAGGTCGTCATCCCATGGCGCCGCCAGGGTGGCGACCAGTTCCTGACGGACCAGGTCGATCAGCCAGACCGAGTCGGCCTGCTCGGGGCGAGCGAGGAGCCAGCGCCCCGAGCGGTCGGGGCGAAGTGCGCTGGCCGGACCCGGGATGCTGATGCGGCCCAGCTCGGCGTGTGACCCGAAGCGGTCGAGGACGAGGATGTCCCCCCGAGCCCGGGCCACGTAGATCCGATGGGCGGATGGTGAGAACTCCCCTGCGAGCGGCATCCCGGTGAGGCCAACCCGCGTCGGGGTGGCGTCACGGGTGGGGTCGATCAGGGTGATCCCCTCGGCGGAGGTGACCATCAGCAGGTCACCGAACCAGGAGGAGGCGAGGTGGCCATCGGGGACCGCCAGCTGGCGGACCTCGCCGTCCTCCTCGAAAACCTGCAGGACGCCGCGATCGGGTGTGTAGGCGGCGATCTGCTTGCCGCGGACCCCCACCAGCCGGGTCCCGGGTCCGGTGGCGACCGTGCCACGGAAGGTGGTCAGGTTGCGGGAGATGAAGCGCTGCGGTCGGCCGGCGGAGTCGATGCCCAGCACCGTGCCGTCGGGACTGCCGCTGACCATGGTGGTCCGACTGAGGTAGGGCCGGGATTGCCGGGAGATCAGGTCAATGCCGATGACCTCGCCCTCGGCCGTGAGGGCGTAGACGATCCGATCGTCGAGATCGGTGCCGAGGGCCTGGGCCACCGCCGGAATGCCACGGGTGATCTGCCACTCGAGCGGGGTCAGCGAGTCGGCGCGATAGAGGGCCGCGCCGCCGCCGTCCCGAGGGAGACGGAGCAGGGCCCCCTCATGGGCGATGCCACTCGGCAGCTCACGCTGGCTGGGCGGCCGCTCCCCACTCCCACAGGCCGTCGCGATCAGGAGGGCGGCCGTCGCGGTCCCCCGCTGGAGACGGCTCAGAACGTCGGCCCCAGGGAGATGGTCCAGAAGGCACCCTTGCCCGGGCGGTTGATCGGCTTGGCATAGTCGAAGCGCAGGATCAGGAAGCCGAGCAGGTTGGTGCGCAGTGACGCACCCCACGAGCGCAGCGGCACCCGGATCGCGGTCGGTGACTCATTCGGTTCGCGGTCCCGGAACTCGACACGGCTGTTGGCATCCCAGGCCACCCCGGCGTCGAAGAAGATGGCGCCCTCGATCGGGGGCACCAGGGCGGGGAGGCCCCAGAGCGGCGAGAGAATCGGGAAGCGGACCTCGGCATTGAAGACCCCGATCGACGTGCCCACCAGTTGGTCGAGTTCGGCGCACCCGGTGTTGGAGCTCTGGGCGAAGGGTGAGGTGAGGCATTCGTTGTTGCGGAACGAGCCACTGGTGTAGCCGCGGATCAACTCTGGATAGCCGAGGAAGATCGAGAACCGGTCTGCATCCTGTCCCGTCCGCCCGAAGTAGAGCGCCCGAGTGGCCAGGGTGATCGGCCCGACGATCTTGTCATAGCGGCGATAATCGGCCGTGACCTGGGTGTAGTCCCAGCCGCCGATCGTCTGGGCGATCTCGAAGCGGGCCCGGCGCCCGAACCACGGACCGACGAAGCCGAAGAAGGTGTTGTCGTCGACGATGGCGGCCGAGGGCTGCAGGAAGTTGGCCGAGGCCAGCCCCACCTTGTCGAGCTCCGGATCGCGCGTGTACAGCCCGGAGAGTGGGTCGAAGTACTCGTTGAAGTTGAGGATGGCATCATCAACGTTGGTGGCGTTGAGGCTGAACTCGAGTCGCCGGAAGCGCGAGACCGGGTAGGCCGCCTGCAGGAAGGCGGAGCGCAACACGATGCGCCGCACCTGGGTGGTCAGGACGTTCTCGAATGACCCCGGGACCTGGAAGACTCCCGACCCCTGGTAGAAGAAGTAGGGCTCCTGCTGCACGCCGGCCGCCCAGTCGATGCGGTGGGAGAGATTGCTGTACGCCGCGAGCACCTGGGCTTCCTCGATGCGGCCGTTGATGTAGCCGGAGAAGATCAGCTGGCGGTCGCCGAGCATGTCGGAGAGGGTCACCGTGGTACCGCCAAAGACGCCCCGGCCGAAGTTGTCCCGGGTGTAGCCGATCGAGGGCCGCGAGACGTAGTCCGGTGAGAAACCGACCTTGTAGCGACGCTCGGTGAAGGTCGAGGTGTCGGGCAGCGCGAGGGACGCCGAGTCGTTGAGGGTCTGGATGCTCACCGGCGGCGGCGGGCGCAGCGAGTCGGCGATCGGCGCCATCTCGTCGGCACGGCGGAACTGGCCCTGCGCATCGCGGTAGAGGGTCCGTGAGCCGGGCGTGGGTGCCACGGCCCCCGCCGCGCTGTCGATCGCCGGGGCGGGCGGACGGTCGGCCGCGAGGGCCGCGGGGTCGGGGCGGCGCCACGGCACCGTCTTCCGTCCGCGCGGATCGTCGAGGGTGTAGACGTCGTAGTGGCCCTTGCCGTAGTAGACGAACGCGATCCGATCGGCATCACTGGCCCACGAAATCGACGGGGAGAGCGGGGTGATGCCCTGGATCCCCGTGAACACGTCGGTGATCTGGTAGCTCTCGCGGTCGGCAAGCTCGAAGAGGTAGATGTTGCTCACACCGCTGCGGTCGGAGACGAAGGCGAGCGATTGCCCATCGGGGGCCCACTGCGGATTGGTGTTCTTGCCGTCGTCCATCCCCGGCAGGACGGTGATCCGCGAGGAGGCGAGGTCGAGGGTCGCGATCCGCATGTTGCCGAAGCGCAGCAGGTCGAAGTCGGTGTCGGGGCCGCGGTCGGTGGTGAAGGCGATCGTGCGACCATCCGGCGACCAGACCGGATGGAGGTCGGCATACTTGTCGTTGGTGAGACGGACGAGGTCGGTGCCGTCGGCATTGATGATGAAGAGGTCGGAGAGACCGCCATCGTAGCCGGTGAACACCAACCGGGTCCCGTCGGGACTCCACGACGGGGTGGTGATGCCACTGAGCTCCACGGGGATCCGGCGGATCTCCTTGTTGCGCGCCGGATCGATGATGACGATGTCATCGCGGGCGCCGCGCTTGGCGGCGAAGGCGAGGTACGTCCCGTCTCGCGACCAGCTCGCCGAGGAGTTGATGAACCGGAAGGTCTCGTAGTCGGAACTCCAGGTGCTCTTGTGGAGCTGACGGATGACCCGGCCGGTGGGCACCTCGGCGAGGTACATGTCGACGAAGTAGAAGTCCTTCTCGGAGAAGTACGCGACCCGGGAGCCATCCGGCGAGAGGGCCGGGGCGAGGTGGAGCGTGCCGTCACTCTGTTCCTCGGTGAGGACCGGGGTGGCGATGTCCGCCGCCTGGGACTGGGTCACCAGCTGGGGCAGGTATTCCTTTTGGGTCGCATCCCGCCACTGGTCACCGAGCTGCAGGTAGTCGAGGCCGATCACCCGGCGGAAGGCGCCCTCCAGGGAGCCGTTCCGGGAGGCGGCGAGGATCGCCCCGATCGCCTCATCGCCCCAGCGGGCCCCGACGTAGCTGACCAAGGCCTGGCCGAAGCGATACGGGAAGATCGTCGGGTCGGTCTCGAGCTGATGGATGGTGGGGAGCTTGCCCTCGACCGCGGCGTCCCGGAGCCACATCGCGGTGTTGGGATCGACCGGGCCGACGGAGAGATACTCGGCCATCCCCTCGACGAACCAGAGCGGCGGGTTGACGGCGATGATCGTCTGCAGGCCCCCACCGGCACGGCCGCCGGCCCAGGTGTCGTACTGGAATTGGTGGACCATCTCGTGCTGCAGCACGTGGGCGACATCGGCGTACGAGCCGGTCATCGGCAGCACGTTGCGGTGCTTGAGGAAGTCGGTGAATCCGCCGGTACCCTCACCCACCTCACCGGGGGTGGTGTTGGTCTGCTGGAAGTCGGAATGCGAGGCGTAGAGGATGATCGGCTTCCGTTCGCGGAACTCGTGGCGCAGGATGCGGGTGAGTCGCGCGTAGGAGCGTTCGGCCATCCGGGCCACATCGTAGGCTGCCGCCCGTTCCTCGTCGTAGTAGTACACGTCGAAGTGTTCGGTCTCGAGCACCTTGAAGTCGAACTTGGTGTACTGGACCTTGTTCTGCCCGAAGTACTGCGCAGTCAGCGGCAGCGGGGCCAGCAGGGCCAAGGCGGCGAGCAGCGGTGTCACGCGGCGCATGAGTGGTGCCTTTCGATCCGATGAGTATCTCACGGTTCTGACAGCAGCGGCGGCGCATCCTGCCAGAGGCGTTCCAGTCGATAGAATGCCCGAGTCTCCGGGTGAAACAGGTGGACGATGACGTCCACGAAGTCGAGGAGCACCCATCGCCCGGTGGCGAGTCCCTCGACGTGATTGGCCCGGTGCCCGGCCTCCTGCAACCGCTCCACCACGAGGTCGGCGATCCCGCGCACATGGGCGTCGGAGGTTCCCGACGCGATCACGAAGTAATCGGCGGCGTCACTCAGCCCCCGAAGGTCCAGGACCACGATCTTCTCTCCCTTGCGGTCCTCGATCGCCTCGACGACGAACGAGACCGGATCGGGAAGGTGCGACCGACGTGACTCACCCATCGGCCAACTCCGGGGTGCCATCTTCCACCTGGTAGAACACCGCCCACGCCCCGATCCCGACATGGGTACCGACCACCCCCGTGGCAGGGCCGATGGTCACATCCTCCCGCGGGTCGAACGCCTCGCGGAGCAGGTCGGCCACCGCGGCGGCTCGCTCCGGTGCCTCGGCGTGGACCACCCCGAGGCGAAGCTGCCGAGGGCGGGGGGTGAGACGCTCCCGGAGGATCTCCACGACCCGACCGGGGACGGCATCGCTGCCCCAGACCCGCTCCAGCGGCTCGAGCCTGCCGTCCGCCGTGACATCGAGAATCGGTCGAATCGCCAACAGCCCGCCGATCAGGGCCTTGCCGCGTGAGACCCGTCCCGACCGCCGCAGGTTCTCGTAGGTGTCCACCGTGAGGAGGGCACCCGATTGTGCCCGGACGCGGGCCAGTTCGGTGACGATCTGTGCGGCCCCCCAGCCGTCTGCCGCGAGTTCACTCGCCCGGAGGGCCAACATGCCGATACCCAACGACGCCGTCCGTGAGTCGAACAGGGAGACGCCCGGGATCCCGCCGAGTTGCACGGCCGCCTGCGCGGCGCCGAAGGTGCCCGACAGCGCGGAGGAGAGCAGGATGCCCACCACCTCCTCGCCCTCCTCGCGTGCCGCCCGAAAGGCCCGGACGAATTCCGCCGGGGTGGGCTGCGAGGTGGTGGGCAGCACCGTGGCCGTCCGCAACCGCTGGTAGAAGGCCGACGGCTTCAGGTCCACCCGGTCACGGAAGGTCTCGTCCCCGAAGATCACCTGGTGGGGCACCGCAATGATGCCCAGCCGATCGAGGGTGGCATCGGCGAGGTCATTGCTGGAATCCACCACCAACGCCACGGAGCGGCGAGTGGGGTGGCGCAGCCGCCGGTGCTGCGCCCGCATGTCATCCGCCTTGCGCGAGGTGACCGTCCCCCAGCGCTCGGCGTGTTCGAAGACCGCATCGGGGGTGTCGGTATGCACGTGGATCTTGAGCACATCGTCGATCCGTGCCACGACGACCGAGCCACCGAAGTCGTGCATCGCCGAGCGGACGTCGTTGCCGGCCGGCAGTGCCGCCCCACGTACCAGGACCTCGGTGCAATAGCGGAAGTCACGATCGCTGGCGACATCGACCCAGGCGGCCGGCGAGACGAGCTCGTCGGCGCTGACGTCGGTTGGCTCGATCGGGTCACCGTCGATGGCCCGGACGATGCCCTCGATCATCCGCACGAACGCCTTCCCGCCGGCATCGACGACGCCGGCCTGCTTGAGGACCGCCATCAGGTCGGGGGTGGTGGCGAGGACGCGTTGCGCCTCGCTCAGGAGGCGACGGAGGAAGCGGGTGATGTCCGCGGAGTCGCCGGCCGCCTGTTCGGCGCCGTGGGCCGCCTCCCGGGCGACCGTGAGGATGGTGCCCTCCTGCGGATCGTCGAGTGACTGGGCCAGACTCTCCGCCCCACGGCGGACCGCCGCGGCCAGTTGCGCGGTGCCGGCCGTGGCCGTGGTGGCGAAGGTGTTGCTCACGCCGAGCAGGAACTGGGCGAGCATGATCCCGGAATTGCCCCGCGCCCCGAGGACCGCAGCGTGGGCCGCCGTCCGCGAGGTCTCGGCCAGGGAGGCGTCGCCCAGGGCCCGCAGGGCCTCGGCCACCGCGCGGAGCGTCAGGGAGAAATTGGTGCCGGTGTCGCCGTCGGGGACCGGAAAGACATTGATGCGGTTGAGGTCGTCACGACCCGCGGCGACCCAGTCGCTCGCCGCGAGCAAGCCACGCGCGAATCGGGGCCCGTCGAGGTAGCCGATCCCAACGACGGCAGGCCGCACTCAGTCCTCGGCGGCCACGGTGACCTTGACCTCGGCATGCACATCGTGGGTCAGCTTGATCGAGACGGTGTGGAAGCCGAGCTCCTTGAGCTGGTGCTCAAGTTCGATCTTGCGCTTGTCGATCGCGAAGCCTTTGGCCTCCAGCTGGGCCGCGATGTCACCGGAGGTGATCGAGCCGAAGAGCTTGCCATCCTCGCCGGCCTTGGCGGTGAAGCTGAGGTTCAGCTCGGCGAGCTTGGCCTTGAGGGCCTCGGCCTCGGCGCGATCCGCCATCTCACGGGCCATGCGGGCCTTCGCCTCGCCGGCGATCCGCTTCTTGTTGCCCTCGGTGGCCTCGAAGGCGAGACCCTGCGGCAACAGGAAGTTGCGGGCGTATCCCGGCTTGACACGGACCAGGTCGCCGGGCTTGCCGAGCGAGGGCACGGCCTCGCGGAGAATCAATTCAATCATGGTGAAGCTCCTTCGGGCGGCACCATGCGGCGCCGCAGGTCGAGCCAGGTGTCGGCGATGCCCGTCAGGGCACAGACCATCCCGGCCAATGGTAACAACAGAACGGCGATCACCGACAACAGCAGCGCCAACATGCCCGGCGCGGGGATCAGGGCGGTCTGGATCACCGCCAGCCCCCGTCCCGCGTAGAGGGCCAGCCCCACCAGCAGGAGGTTCCGGGCCAGCGCCCCCCCCGCGCCATCGAGTCCCAGCGCCACGAGCGCCCCGGTCACGATCACCAACCAGATCAGGTGATCCGAGAATCGGAAGGTCCGCCACGGGGCGGGTGGCCGGCCGATGGGATGTTCAGCCACCCGGTGGTACCAGTGCCACGCCAACCAGCCACCGGCCATCGCCGCCAGGGCGAGGAGGGCCGGGAAGAGGTCGGCCGAGGCCCGCATCGCCATCGCCAGCTCACCCGCCAAGCGAGCGGTTTCCCCAGCAGCGATCGGGATCCCCTCGGGCGGGACCTCGGGCAACGCCGGCAGTTGGGACCGCCAGATCGCCCAACTGTATTCCGCCACCGCATCGGTGAGCTCGCGCCAACCGATGCCCAGCACCCGGAACCACGCGAAGGTGGCCGTGCCCGCCAACAGGGTCGCCAGCGCCGTCCGGTGGAACAGCGATCGGACCCCGAGCAGGGACATCATCACGAACGCCCCGGTGAAGAACATGCCGGCGCCCCGCACGGTTCGATCGGTGAGGGTGGCCGGCAGCCGCAGCATGACGAACGCCGCGGCGAGGGCGATCCCGATCCAGACCCACTCCCGCGGTCGCGATGGATGCGACAGCAACAGCAGCAACGCCAGCGGACCCAGAAAGAAGCTCTTCGGGGCCAGCAGCAGGTATCCCAGGACCAGCATCGGGATACCCCATGACCGCCGGTGGCGCAGATGTCCGGCCACCGGCACGGACGGCGTGGTCAGCCCCCGAATCCCTTGATGTAGGGAATCAGGGCGATTTCACGGGCCCGCTTGATGGCCCGCGTGAGTTGACGCTGGTGCCGTCCACAGGTTCCCGAGAGACGCGACGGCAGGATCTTGCCGCGTTCGGTGAGGAACCGCGTGAGGAGGCGCTCATCCTTGAAGTCCACGATGCGCACACCGCTCTCGCAAATCGCGCAGGTCTTGTTTGGGCGGGGCATCAGTCGTTGTCCTCCCCGTCCTTCGCGGACGGCGGAACCGACATGGCGGCACCGTCGTCGAGGACGACCAGGTGGCGCAACAGCTGTTCGTCGAGCTTGAGCGCGCGCTCGTACTCGGGGAGCTTGTCGGACTCGGTGTTGAACTTGGCGACCACGTAGTAGCCGGTCTCCTTGCCCAGGATCGGATAGGCCAGGGTACGCTTGCCCCAGTGGTCGCAGGTGATGGCCTCATCGCCATCCTGGGGGACCAGGGCGTGGAACTTCTCGAGCTTTTCGGTGATGGCGGGTTCTTCGAGCGTGCTGTCGAAGATGTAGACCGCCTCGTACGTGCGGGACATCGGCACCTTCCTTCGGTCTGGGGAATGCGCCCCGGAGCTGGTGCGGCTCCGAGGAGGACGAATTGTGAACAGCCCCCAAAAATAGGGGGATGTCGCGCCGTGGGGTAGTCCCGGGGCGGCTCAGCCGCCACGCGGGAGGCGGGCCTCCGCCGACCGGGCGTGCCCCTCCAGCCCCTCCAGCCGCGCGAGCCGGGCCGTCTGGGGAGCGAGCACCGTTGGGTCGTCGATCGCCAGCCAGCTGCGGAGGCGGAGGAAGGTGAAGACCGAGAGCCCGGCGGTGAATCTGGCCCCGCCACCGGTGGGGAGGATGTGATTTGGGCCGGCCCCGTAGTCCCCGAACGCCTCCGCAGACCGCTCCCCGAGAAAGAGGGCCCCAGCCGATCCAACCTGGGCGGCCACCGCGGCCGGGTCCTGCACCGCGAGCTGCAGGTGCTCGGGGGCGAGGTGGTCGATCACCTCGATGGCCGCCCGGATGGAGCCGACCGCCAGCACCCCGCCGGCGGCGAGGGCGGCTCGCGCCGTCTCGGCCGTCGGGAGGTCACCGAGTTGCCGTGCGAGCTCGTCGCGTACCGGGGCGATCAGTCGGTCACCGATGCAGACAAGCACGGGGAGCGCGTCGGGATCGTGTTCGGCCTGGGCCAGCAGGTCCGCGGCGATCACGCGGGGATCCGCGCCGTCATCAGCGAGCACCACGAGCTCCGAGGGGCCGGCGAGCATGTCGATCCCGACACGCCCGGCGACAGCCTGCTTCGCGGCGGTCACCCAGCGGTTGCCGGGACCGACGACGACGTCGACGGCAGGGACCGGGCCGATCCCCACCACCAGCGCGGCGATCGCCTGCGCCCCGCCGAGGCCGAGCACCCCATCCGCGCCGGCCACGGCCGCCGCACCCAACATCGTCGAGGAGGGATTGGGCGTTGCCACCCAGACCTCGCCGACGCCGGCTGCCCGGGCCGTGACGGCACCCATCAGCAGCGAGGAGGGAAGCGGGAAGCGCCCGGCGGGTGCATAGCAGCCGACCCGGGCGACCGGCACGATCGTGTGGCCCGCCCGGCCTCCCGGCACCTCGGTGTCGAGGTCGACCATGGTGTCGCGTTGGGCCCGAGCGAAGCGGTCAATCCGTCCCGCCGCGTCCTCGAGGTCCTGCCTGACCCCGGCCGGAAGCGACGCGCGTGCCGCCTCCAGGGCGGCCCGGTCGAACCACCAGCGGTCGCCTGGCCGCCATCCGTCGAGCGCCGCGGCATGCCGCAGCGCGGCCACCTCACCCTCGCCCTCGACGTCGGCCACGATCCCCGCCGCGACGGCCCGGGTGGTCGCGTCGAGAACGGCACGGGGTCGCGCGACCAGCTCGGCAAGGGTGCGCTCGGGAAGGAGGGAGCTGTTCATCGTCCGGCCTCCGGCTTGGCATCACCCGGTCGTCGACGCACCGCGAGGGCGCGGCGATCGAGCTCTCGCTCCACGTCGGCGAGCTGCACTCCGTCACGATGCATCCGGACCAGGGTGAAGTAGAGCAGGTCCGCCGCCTCCGCTGCCACCCGATCGGGGGTGGTCGCCTCGGCGAGTTCGCCGGCCTCCTCCTGAAGCTTGGCCGCCAGCAGGCCCGGTTCGTCGAGGAGCCGGCGAGTATAGGAGCCGACCGGCGCGGCCGTGCGCCGTTCGGCGATTCGTCGCTCGAGGCGGTCGAGGGTCGAGCCGTCGTCCCAGCAGCTCGTGGTGCCCCGGTGACAGAACCCCCCGCCATGTTGCCGCACGGTGAAGCGGAGGGCATCGCGGTCGCAGTCGAGATCGATCCGGAGGAGGGTCTGGATGGCTCCGGAGCGCTCGCCCTTCCGCCACAGTCCTCGGGATCGGGAGTGGTAGATGCCACGGCGCTCGGCGACCGCCAGGCGGATCGATTCGGCACTCGACCACGCCAGGCCGAGCGCCCGGCCGCGCTCATCGACGACCACGGTGGCCATCAGCCCGTCGGGGCGGTCGCTGGTCACCGGTGCCGCCAGGGCGTCGCCGAGATCGAGGCGATTGGTGTAGAGCGCCATGCCGACTTGCGCATCGGCACCGAGGCGATCGAGGGCCGCGACCTCGGCCGCGGTGGTCACGCCCCCGGCGATCGTGACGTGGGCGTCGCCAGCCGACTCGACGAGCTCCCGCGCCTGCACCAGGTCGGTCCCGCCGAGCCGCCCCTCGCGTTCGACGAAGGTGACCAGGAATCCCCCGGCGAGGCCACGGAGTTCGGCCATGCGCTCTCGCACCGAGTGACCCGTGGTGGTTCGCCACCCGTCCACCACCACGGTGCCGTCCCTGGCGTCGAGCGCCACCACCACGCGGTCGGCCGGCAACCGACGGAGCAGCGAAGGCTCGGCCGCGGTGCCGAGGACGATGCGCGTGGCGCCGGCATCGAGCCAGTCGCGGGCACGTTCGTAGCTGCGGATGCCGCCGCCCACTCGACAGGGGCCTTCCCGGCAGAGCCCCGCGATGAGGGCGGTCTGGTCGCCGCGTCCGAGGGCGGCGTCGAGGTCGACGACCGCCACCTCACCCGCGAGGGCAAAGCGTTCCAACCAGGGCTGGGGACTCCCGGCCTCGAGGGCCTGGTCGCGGCCGCCGACGAGCTGGACCACCCGGCCGCCGGCGAGGTCGATTGAGGGGATGATCATCGACGAATCTCCAGGCCATGACGGGCCAGTTGGTCCTTGACGTCACCCACCGAGGTGTCGCCGTCGTGAAAGATCGAGGCCGCGAGCACGGCGTCGGCACCCGCCGCAATGGCCGCGACGAGGTCCTCGGCGACCCGGGCTCCCCCCGAGGCGATGACCGGGACCGTCACGACGCCGGTGACGGCGCGGAGCAGCTCGAGGTCGTAGCCCTCGCGGGTCCCATCGCGATCGATGCTGGTCAGGAGCACTTCCCCCGCGCCCCGTTGGGTGCCCTCGAGTGCCCAGGCGACGGCGCCGCGCGGTGTCGCATCGCGGCCACCCCGTCGACGCACCTGCCAGTCGCCGTCGTGTCGTGCCGCGTCGATGGCGAGGGTCACGCACTGACTGCCGAACCGTGTGGCGAGTCGGTCGATCAATCCCGGGGTCGCCAGGGCCGCCGAGTTCACGGCCACCTTGTCGGCCCCGTCCTCGAGCAGCGCGGCCGCCTCCGCTTCGTTCCGGATCCCACCGCCGACGGTGAGCGGAATCGCCAACACGGCCCTGAGCGCTGCGACGAGGCGTCGGGTTGCCGGGCGACCCTCGATGGTCGCGGTGATGTCGAGCATCACGATCTCGTCGGCCCCCTCGCGCTGATAACGCGTCGCGAGGCGAACCGGATCGCCGGCATCACGAATCCCCTCGAAGCGGACGCCCTTGACCACCCGGCCGTCACGGGTATCGAGACAGGGAATCACTCGGCGGCTCAGCATTCGGCCCACCACGCCTCAAGGAGGCGGGCGCCGGTCTCACCCGAGAGTTCGGGGTGGAACTGACAGGCCAATTGTCCCGGTCGCCGGAGCGCGGCGATGAACGGCCGACCGTGGGTGGTGTGTGCTGGCTCCCAGCCGGTGCCCCCGCCATCGAGGCCATAGCTGTTGGCGTACCACACCGTGAAGGGCTCACTGCCGTCGGCCCATTGCGCGGTGTTCCATCCCAATTGCGGAACCCTGACTCCCTCGGGGAGTCGACGCGCTCGCCCCGGGAGGACCCCGAGGCCGGTGACCCCCGGCGATTCCTCGCTCCCCTCGGCCAGCAGTTGGAGGCCGAGGCAGATGGCGAGGAACGGCGCACCAGCCTGGACCCGATCGGTGATCGCACGATCGAGGTTCCGAGCCCGCAATCCCGCCATCGCCGCGCCGAAGGCCCCGACGCCCGGCAGGACCAATCGATCGATGCCGTCCAGGTCCGCGACACGGTCCACCACGCGCGTGGCAGCACCCATCCGGGCAAACGCCGCCAGCACCGAGGCCAGGTTGGCGGTGCCGGTACGAATCACCCCGGCGACCGGCGCGCTCATGCCAGGACACCCTTGGTGCTCGGGATGGCCCCATCCGCTGATCGTGCCACCGCCTCGCGCAGCGCCAACGCGACCGCCTTGAAGGCGGCCTCGGCGCGGTGGTGGTCGTTGGTGCCGGTGAGGACATCGACGTGGAGCGTGAGCCGCGCCGCGGTGGCCAGCGACGCGAGGGCATGACCGATGTTCTCGGTGGCCATCGTGCCGATGGTGTCGCGCG
>JAHEFN010000171.1 GCA_024640185.1 Gemmatimonadota bacterium
GCACCGGCGCGAAGGTGGTCCGCTCGAACGTCACCCGGTCGATCATGTCGCCGCCGCCCTGCCATGGCGGCATCGCCTCGAGATGAGCCCGGCGGGCCCAGAGCACGCCGACGCCGGTGGGCCCGAAGACCTTGTGGCCACTGAAGCAGTAGAAGTCGCAGTCGAGCGCCGGGATGTCGAGTTTTAGGTGCACCGCCCCCTGCGCACCGTCGACCAGGACCGGGACCCCATGCCGCTTCGCCATCGCCGTCAGGGTGGCGATCGGGTTGATCGTGCCGATCGCGTTCGAGGCATGAACCACCGCCAGCAGCCGGGGACCGCTGGCGAGCAGGCGCTCGGCGGCGACGAGGTCGAGCTCACCGGCGTCGCTGATCGGGATGGCCACGGTCTTTGCCCCCACGAGCTGCCAGGGGACGATGTTGGCGTGGTGCTCCATCTCGGTCACCAACACCCAGTCGCCGTCGGCGAGGGTGGGCCGCAGGAACGACTGTGCCACCAGGTTGATCGCCTCGGTGGTGCCGCGCACGAAGACGATCTCCTCGGGGGAGACACCACCGAGGAACGCCGCGGCGGTCTTCCGGGTGCCGTCGTATGCCAGTGACGCCCGCTCCGAGGCTTCGTAGACCCCGCGATGCACGTTGGCGGTCGACCGGGTGTAGTACCCGGTCATGGCATCGAGCACCGCCTGCGGCTTCTGCGCCGACGAGGCGGTGTCGAGGTACACCAGTGGCTTTCCCCGCGACGTGGTCGCCAACATCGGAAAGGCGCTCCGAAGTTGGCCGGCGTCGAACGGCGAGGCCACGGTGGTCATGAGGTCAGCTCGTCGAGGCGTTGGTGGACCAGTGCCTCGAGGCCGACACGAACCGCCGGCTGGGTGATCTCGGCCATGACCTCGGCGGCGAAGGCCCAGGTCAGCAGCTGTTCGGCCTTCTTGCCACCGATGCCGCGGGTCTTGAGGTAGTAGCGCTGCTGCGGGTTCAGCTTGCCGATCGTCGCCCCGTGCGTGCAGCGCACATCATCGGCGAAGATCTCGAGCTGGGGCTTGGCATCAACCCGGGCGGTATCGGACAACAGCAGGTTGCGATTGGTCTGCTTGGCGTCGGTCTTCTGGGCGATCCGGTCGACGAGCACCTTGCCGTTGAAGACCGCGCGCGAGTCGTCGGCCAGCACACCCTTGTAGACCTCCCAGGAGTTGCAGTTGGGTTGGTCGTGGAAGATGGCGGAGTGGGTATCTGCCACCTGCTCACCCCGGGTGAGGTAGAGCCCGTAGAGCAGCGTCTCGACCCGCTCGCCGTGGTGGCGGGTGTGGACGTTGTGCCGGGCCAGTCGCCCGCCCATCGCCAACGCGAACTCCCGATAGTGCGAATCCTGCTCCTGATCGACCTGGGTGAAGCCGATGTGCCAGGCCGCCTCGCTCTCGCGCATGATCCGCGTGTGGTCGAGTCGGGCGTTGGCGCCGAGGTGCACCTCGGCCACCGTGTTCGTGAAGTAGGTCGCCTCGGTCAGCGTGACGTAGCTCTCGACCAGCGACAGCTCGGCGTTGGCCCCAACGAGGACCACCAGTCGCGGCGCCAGCATCGCCTCCGCAGCGGCATCGGTCGCCACGGAGATGAGTTGCACCGGGGTCGGTGCCACCACACCGGCGGAGACCTGGACGAAGAGCCCATCGGCAAAGGTCGCCGCCGACAGCGCGGTGAACGGTGTCTGGTCCGCCGTGGCGGTGCGACCGAGATGTGCCTCGACCGCCGGCTCTCCCGCGGCGATGGCCTCGGCGAGCGAGGTCACGACGACGCCGTCCGGGAGGGCGTCGAGCCTGGAGAGCTCGGGAACGAAACGACCGTCGACCAGGACCACCGTCGGCCAGCCGTCGCCGAACGCGAATGGTGAAAGCGCCGTGCGGTCGAGGGGCGCCGAGACCGCGGGGGCCCGAAACGTCATCTTGCCGAGCGGACCCACCGGGGTGAAGCGCCATTCCTCGTCGCGGGAGGTGGGAATTCCCTCCTCGGCGAACCGTGCGGCACCCGCCTCACGCAGGTCGGCGAGCCAACCGGTCATCTCGCTGGCCTGGGTCGTGGCGATCAGGTCGGCAAACGGCATCGTGGCAGTGGCGTTCACGCGACCGCCGCCTCGCTGGTGAGCCACTCGTAGCCCTTCTCTTCAAGCTCGAGCGCCAACTCCTTGCCGCCCGAGCGGACGATCCGGCCACCCGCGATGACATGGACGAAGTCGGGAACGATGTAGTTGAGCAGTCGCTGGTAGTGGGTCACGACGATGATCGCCTTCTCCGGCCCACGGAGGGTGTTCACCCCGTTGGCGACGATCCGCAGCGCATCGATGTCGAGGCCGGAGTCGGTCTCGTCGAGAATGGCGAGCTTTGGCTCGAGGACCGCCATCTGGAGGATCTCGTTGCGCTTCTTCTCGCCACCCGAGAACCCGAAGTTCACCGCCCGTTCCATGATCTCCGGCCCCCACTCGACGACCTTGAGCTTCTCCTCGAGGAGGTCGTAGAAGTCGATCGGGTCGAGTTCGTCGAGACCACGTGCCTTGCGGATCTCGTTGTAGCCCTGGCGCAGGAAGTAGGCGTTGGAGACCCCGGGGATCTCCACCGGGTACTGGAAGGCGAGAAAGAGCCCCGCCCACGCCCGCTCCTCGGCCTCCATGTCGAGGAGGTCCTCGCCGGCGAAGGAGATCGACCCCGCCGTGACGTCATACGCCTCGTGGCCGGCGAGCACCTGGGCCAGCGTGCTCTTGCCGGAGCCGTTGGGCCCCATGATGGCGTGGACTTCGCCGGCGTTGACCGTCAGGGAGATGCCATTGAGGATCGGCTTCTCGTCGGCAGCGGCGTGGAGGTTGTCGATGTGCAGTAGGGCCATTTCTAGGTCTCGTCTATCGTGGTTGGTCGAAGGTTCATCGTCTGTCGTCGGTCGAGCGGTCCTACCCCACGCTCCCCTCAAGGGAAACGCCCAGCAGCTTCTGCGCCTCCACGGCGAACTCCATCGGGAGTTCCCGGAAGACTTCCTTGCAGAAGCCGTTGACGATCACGCTGATCGCGTTCTCGGTGTTGAGGCCGCGCTGCTTGCAATAGAAGATCTGGTCTTCGCCGATCTTCGAGGTGCTCGCTTCATGTTCGACGTCGCTCGAGGCGTTGCGAACATCGATGTAGGGGAAGGTGTGTGCCCCACAGCGGTTGCCGATCAGCATCGAGTCGCACTGGGTGTAGTTCCGGGCGCCCTCGGCGCCCGGCATGATCTTCACCTGGCCCCGATAGGAGTTCTGCCCCTCACCGGCGCTGATCCCCTTGGAGATGATCGTGCTGCGGGTGTTCCGGCCGAGGTGGATCATCTTCGTGCCGGTGTCGGCCTGCTGCCGCCCGTTGGCGACGGCCACCGAGTAGAACTCCCCGACGGCGTTGTCGCCCTGCAGGATCACGCTGGGGTACTTCCAGGTGATCGAGGAGCCGGTCTCGACCTGGGTCCATGAGATCTTCGCATCGCGCATCGCCTTGCCGCGCTTGGTGACGAAGTTGTAGATCCCGCCCACGCCATTCTCGTCGCCGGCATACCAGTTCTGCACCGTGGAGTACTTGATGCTCGCCCCATCGAGGGCGACCAGTTCCACCACGGCGGCGTGCAACTGATTCTCGTCCCGCTTGGGCGCCGTGCAACCCTCGAGGTAGCTCACCGACGCGCCCTCTTCCGCAATGATCAGCGTCCGCTCGAACTGTCCCGAGTTGGCCGCGTTGATCCGGAAGTAGGTCGACAACTCCATCGGGCAGCGGACCCCCTTGGGGATGAACACAAAGGAGCCGTCGGAAAAGACCGCGGAGTTGAGCGCGGCGAAGAAGTTGTCGTTCGCCGGCACGACCGAACCGAGGTACTGCCGCACCAGGTCGGGGTGCTCCTTGACGGCCTCGCCGAACGAGCAGAAGATGACCCCGGCCTTGGCGAGGGTGGCCTTGAAGGTCGTGCCCACCGACACCGAATCGAAGATCGCGTCAACCGCCACCCCGGCCAGCATCTTCTGCTCGCTGAGGGGAATGCCCAGCTTCTCATAGGTCTCGAGCAGCTTGGGGTCGACCTCATCCAGGGAGCCCAGCGGCTTCTGGTTCTTGGGGGCGGCGTAATAGGTGCTCCCCTGATAGTCGATCGGCGGATAGTTCACGTTCGGCCAGTGCGGCTCGGTCATCTCGAGCCAGCGCCGGTACGCCTTCAGCCGCCACTCGAGCAGCCACTCGGGCTCCTCCTTCTTGGCCGAGATGAAGCGGACCGTGTCCTCGGAGAGGCCGACGGCGGCCGTCTCCTGCTCGATATCGGTCACGAAGCCGTACTTGTACTCGCGGCTGACGAGGTGTTCGACCGACGAACTCATCGATTCTCCTGGTTTGATGCATCGTCACCATCGGCGACGTGATAACTGCAGGTGCCGCAACCGCCCGCGATGCGCGAGCGACGATTCACGTCGGCACCGAAGGCGGTCGCGAGGACACGTTCCTCCGCCGCACAGATCTCTGGAAACCGTTCGGCGACCACCCGGTGGGGACAGTGGTGCTCGACCAGGGTCCCGCCGGCTCCGCCGTCGCGCCAGGTGGCCATGTAGCCCTCGGCGGCGAGCACCCGGGCGATCACCGGCCCTCGGGACTCCACCGGCAACGAGCCCACCTCCGCGGCGAGTTTCGAGGCCAGCGCCTCGTACTGCTGCATCAGCAGCGCCACGGCCGCCTCGCGCCCCTGCGACTCGACCACATGGTCGAGCAGGTCCACCACCGTGCGCTCATAGCGCTCCGGGAAGAGGGCGTGCCCAGCCTCGGTGAGGCGGAAGGTGTGCGCTGGCGCCCCGACACCATTGCGAGTCCGCTCGTGCGCCACGACCCCACCCGCCTCCAACTCCTTGAGGTGATGGCGAACCGCATTCAGTGAGCAGTCGAGAAGGGCCGCCAACTCTGCCGCGGTCGCCCCGTGACCGTGCTTGAGCTGAAGGAGGATCTCGCCACGGGGACCCCGATGACCAATCGGCCCCGCGGGACGGGCGGGGTCGAGATCGTGGGAGAGGGGTCGGGGCGCCATAACGGCCCAAGGCTAGGCCACTTCCCTAGAAAAGTCAATTTGCACCATACGATTGGTGCGAACCATGACAGCCTGCTACAGGAAGTCGCCCACCCGGAGCGTCCCGGTGCTGCGCCCCAGGTCGTTGAGCCCCCATTCAAGCCGGATGGGGCCGATCGGGGTCTCGGCGCCAACCCCGATCCGTCCGCCGACGAGCCAGCCGCCCCTCCCGAAGATCGTGCCGGGGACGAAGAACCCCCTCCCGATCTGGTCCGGGCTCCCGCCGAGGCCTGGCTCGAGCAAGTCGGTCTCGCCGAAGGCGGTGCGGCCAAAGGCACCGGTCAGGCGGAGGGAGACCGGACCGAGGAGGCGGCGGGAGAGGGTCAGTGAGGTAAAGACCTCGCTGTCGCCGGGGCGTTCCCCGAGCTTGAGGCCGGGGAAGCCGTGGAGGCCTCCCAGGGTGAAGCTCTCGGCGGCCGGAAGGTCGCGGCCGATGCCGATTCGCACCCGCTGCTCGAACGCGACGGGGCCCC
>JAHEFN010000172.1 GCA_024640185.1 Gemmatimonadota bacterium
GTCGTCAGGCTTCGCCCGGAAGCGGAAGATCGCCCAGAGCAGGGCGCCTTCCACGACGACGAAGATGATCGTGGCCCAGAACACGGTGGTGTCGAACAGCTTGTCCACCATCGCGGCGAAGTCGCCCTTGGGGGACAGTGTCGACTGGGGGTAGTTCTCGGGCGCACATCCCGCCACCAACAGGGCGAGGAGTACGACCAGGGTGCCGCTGGAGAGCCATCGCCGCCAGGGCGCACGCGATTCGGTCATCAATCGTCCCGTCTCGGGGTCAATTGGATTGTGAGGCCATTCACAAGCGTTTCGGAGGGTACAGGATAGCGCCCACGTTGTTGCGGGTCAACCAGTTCCGGGCGATCACCACTCGGTCAGCGGCAGGTCGAACGGGACCGGGTCGGCCACCTCGAAGGAGAAGTGCCACCACTCATTGACATAGTTGGTGAATCCCTCTGCTGCCATCGCCGCGACCAGAAGTTGCCGGTTCACGGCCACCTGACCGGAGGCCTGGGCGGTGTGGGCCTCCTCGGTGAAGCTGTCGTAGGGGGTCCCCATGTCGAGTTCGGCGCCCGTGGCGAGGTCGACCGCCGTCAGGTCGACCGCCACCCCCTGATTGTGCCGAGAGCGCCGAGCGATATACCCGTCGTCGAGCAGGTCGGTTCTGCCCACCCGCTCGGTCCAGTCGACCATCGCCAGCGTGGCCCGGACCGGCCGGTAGCCATCCCAGACCTTCAGTCCCAGCCCCTGCTCGGCCAATCGGGCGTGGACGCGCGCCAGTGCCTCGGCGGCCTCGCGCCGCAGCAGGGCGATGCCCCGGCCGTAACCCGGCAATGGTTCACCAGTAAAGTTGTTTGGGGTGCTGTAGCGGACCTCCTGCCGGATCTCGGGATCGAGCTCGGCGAGCAGCGCCCGCGCGACACTGGTGTCGGCCACCGCTTGCTCCGCCGCATTGGCCTGGATGGCCGGGTCCGGCTGCGCCTCACATCCGCCGACGGCTCCGACGAGGAGTGGCACGAACAGGGCGGTGGCGCGGCGGAGTGGCATCCGGCGAATCTACTGCCGACCCGCCGTTGCGGGGAGGATCGCCCGGCCCCAGGGATGTGACAATCGAGGCATGCGCAGCGTCTCATGGGGTAATGAAGCTCGTCCTCTGCACCCTCGCCCTCGCGCTGGCCGGCTGCGCCGACCCGATCGTCCTGCCCGGCCCCGCACCGGAGTTCGAGCTCGGCGTGGGCGACATTGCCATCCTGCAGGGGTATGGGGTGACCGTGCGCTTCGAGGGCGTGACCGGCGATTCCCGCTGTCCCGTCGATGTCACCTGCGTCTGGGCCGGCGACGCCGAGGCCAGCCTGCGACTCGCCGTGAA
This sequence comes from Gemmatimonadota bacterium, assembly GCA_024640185.1. Classification (GTDB taxonomy): domain Bacteria; phylum Gemmatimonadota; class Gemmatimonadetes; order Gemmatimonadales; family GWC2-71-9; genus Palsa-1233. The sequence goes on from JAHEFN010000172.1 coordinate 1,361, forward strand.
TGGTGCGTCGGACACCCTGATCACCCTGCACACGACCGTCGACGACCGCTCGGTGACCATCGGCGGGGTGCGGCTCTCGCTCGTCGGCCTGAGTCCAGCCCCAACCGCGTCAACGGTCATCGATCCGACCAGTTACCGGCTCCGGCTCAGGGCCGAGGCAGAGTAGTCCGCTCTCCCAAACCCCGTTCCGGCAGGTATATTTCACCACAGCGAAACGGTCCACCAGGCGTTCGGCCGGGTGGACCGTGCGGTTCTTTTTCGCCTGCAGCGAGGAGAGGGCGGACGATGATCCGGGAAATGCGTGAGAAGCTGGGGAAGGAAATCGCGGAGCTCAGCCATGAGCTCGCGGTGACGCTGCCCCAGGCCATCGCCACGGCGGTTGAGATGGGTGACCTGCGCGAGAACTCCGAGTACAAGGCGGCCCTCGAGCGGCAGCAGTTCGTTCAGGCCCGACTCGGGCAGCTCCACCAGCGGCTCAACCAGGTCTCCGAACTCGCCAACACCGAGGCGCCGATGGACCGCGTCGGGCTGGGATCACGGGTCACGGTCGAGGACAGCAGTGATGGCATGCGGGAGGAGTACACCCTGGTGCTCGCCGAGATGATGGACATCGACGCGGGCCACATCTCCCTGGCCTCCCCCCTCGGGCGTGCCCTCGTCGACCGCAGGATCGGCGAGGAAGTGACCCTTCAGCTGCCGACGATGCGCCGCAGTCTCAAGGTGATCTCGCTGATCACCATCCATCAGACCGGCGGGGAGTAGCCTCGGCCGTGGATTCCCTCCCGAAGGAACTCCAGGTCGTCGGCGACCGGGTCCTGATCATGCCGGAAGAGGGCGAGGAGCACCGCAGCAAGGTCGGCCTCTACCTCCCTGCCACCGCCGTCGATGCCCAACCGGTCCAGACCGGACTGATCGTCGGCATCGGCCCCGGCGACCCGCTCCCTGACCCCTCCGTCTTTGACGACGAGCCGTGGCGAGTCGAGGAGCGGACGCCCCGGCATCGCCCGATGCAGGCGAAGGTTGGCGACCACGCGATCTTCTTCCGGAAGGCCGCGGTGGAGATCTCGTTTGAGGGCAAGCAGTATCTGGTGGTCCCGCAGGCGGCGATCCTGATCCTGCTCCGGGACAAGTTCCCGCTCCCCTGAGGACCCGCCCTCAGGGTTCGGCCAGTTCCACCAACGTCACATCGAAGACCAGCACGGCATCCGGGGGGACCGGACCGTCCCCGCGCGAGCCATAGCCGCGATCCGGCGGAATGACCAGCTGGCGGCGACCGCCGACGCGCATCCCGGGGACACCGTCCTCCCAGCCATCGATCACCTGGCCCGCACCGAGGGTGAAGCGGAACGGCTTGCGATCGGTGGCCGAGAAGATGGTCCCATCGGTGAGGAAGGCGACGAAGTGGAGCGCCACGGCATCACCGACAGCTGCGGCCCGACCGCTGCCGACCTGCAGGTCGTGCACCCAGACGCCATGCGCGACGCTGCGCAACGAGTCCTCGGGTACCCCGATCGTCGGCGAGAGTCGCCACGCGGCGATCGGTGAGAGGGGCTTGAGTTTGAGCAGTTCCTGGGCGCCACCCGGCGAGGGCAGCGCGGCGGACGCCAAGAGGGCGACCGCGGTGAGATGCCGAACCATCAGGTCAGGGCGCCGAGGGCCCCTGAATAGGCGACCAGCTCCGCCTCGGAGTAGCAGGCGAAGATGACCTCCTCGAGGAAGGCCTCGGCATCAAGTGCCGCGCTGGTCACCTCGACGGCGATCTCGGCTGCCTGCTCGAGCGGATAGCCCGAAAGACCCGCGGAGATCGCCGGTAGCGCAACCGACTCGCAGCGGTGGTCGTGCGCCACCTGCAGGGCACTGCGGTAGGTCTGCCGGAGCAGCTCCGCCTCGTTGGCCAGGCCACCCTGCCAGACGGGGCCGACGGCGTGCACCACATAGCGGCACGGCAGGCCATACGCTGAAGTGATGATGGCCTTGCCGGTCGGGCAACTGCCGGCGCGGGCGCAGGCGTCTGCCAGTTCGCGACCTGCCGCGGCGTGGATCGCGCCGTTGACCCCGCCACCGGGACGCAGATCCTCGCGGGCGGCGTTCACGATCGCGTCGACCGGAAGAAGCGTGATATCGACGAGTTTCGTCATCATGGACATGATCGGTGCTCCTTCCCACGTTCGCGAGGCGAGCGGCGAGTGGACAATGCGTTGTTCTGGGCTGACGCGGCACGGCGTCGCCTGATGGAACGACCAAGCAGCGCCTGGCGTGTTCCGGGGAGGCCCTAATTCTAGTCGTGACGAACCGGAATTGCGAGCCTCACTGGGAGGCGAAACAGCGCTCCACCGCTCGTTGATGCGCGTCCTCAAGCCCCTCAACCGATGACTTGGTGAGGCCAAGGTCCCGCAACATGCCGTCCTTGAGTCCGTAGATCAGGCCGTGCACCGAGAGCGCCTGCCCCCGTGCCCAGGCATCCTGAACGATCGTGGTGCGGCAGACGTGGATGACCTGGGCGAGCACGTTGAGCTCCGACAACCGGTCCAGGCGCACGGCCGTGTCGTCGATCGCGTTGAGCGCATCCTGGTGTCGGAAGGCGACGTCCTCGACATGGCGCAGCCAATTGTCGATCAATCCCAGCGGCTTGGCCTCCAACGCCGCCTTCACGCCGCCACAGCCGTAGTGTCCGACGACCATGACGTGCTGCACCCGGATCACCTCGACCGCGAACTGGAGCACCGCGAGGCAGTTGAGGTCGGTATGCACCACGACATTCGCGACGTTGCGATGCACGAACAGCTCGCCGGGATCGAGGCCGACAATCTCGTTGGCGGGGACCCGGGAGTCCGAACAACCGATCCAGAGGTATCCGGGCGCCTGCTGTGCGGCCAGCCGGGCGAAGAACCCGGGATCACCGGCCCGGCGTGCAGCGGACCATTCCCGGTTGTTGGCCAGCAGGAGGTCGAGGCCCCTCATGAGTCGAGCTCCTCACGGACGGTCTCGAGCAGGCGGACCGTGGCCCGGATCCCATCGGGTTCCGACAGGCCGTCGCCCTCGTACTCGACACCGACCCACGACCGATACCCGGCGGCAAGCACGATGCGCATCATCCGACGATAGTCGACACGCACCTCGTTGCCCGTGGCGTCGAAGTCATAGCTCTTGGCGCTGACCGCCCGCGCCAGGGGCATCATCTCGGTGACCCCCTGGTAGGCGTCGTAGCGCTCGGTCTCCGACACGGTGAAGTTGCCGAAGTCCGGCAGGGTGCCGAGCAGCGGATGGTCGGCCTTGTGGAGGACGTCCACCAACCAGGAGGCGCGACTGGAGAATCCGCCGTGATTCTCCACGATCACATGAAGCCCGAACGGCTCCGCTCGCTCGGCCAGGCGTCGCAGTCCGTCGGCCGCGAGCACTGCCTGCTCCGCTTCAGCCCCGCGGCTCTGGGCGTTGACACGGATGGCGTGACAGCCGAGGTGTGCAGCGGCGCGCAGCCACCTGACGTGGTTCTCGATCGCCGTGGCCCGGGCCGCCGCATCCGGATCACCGAGCGCACCCTCCGCGTCGCACATGATGAGCACGTTGGTGACACCCTCGCCGTGCGCGCGTCGATTGAGTTCATCGAGGTATCCAACATCGTCGGCATGACCGAACATGAAGGTGTTGACGTACTCGACACCCTCGAGTCCGTAGTCGCGGCGGGCGATCAGCGGGAAGTCGAGGGGGTGGGCCGTCCCCTGCAACGCCCGGTCGGGATCCGTGCGCAGCAGCTCACCGCGGGTGGTCCCCGCAGGCGGGCTCCCGAAGAAGGTGCGATGCAATGACCACTGCGCCAGGGAGATCCTGAAGCGGGGCGCCGATCGTGCCAGAAGGGAGCGAGCGTCGAGGGCACCGGCCGTGATGGCCGCGGCGGAGAGGCCAATGAAGTCGCGTCGTTGCATCGTCAAGGAATCCCCTGCGCCCGGAGCAGCAGCGCGATCTGTCCATCGTGATTGGCCTCGTGTTGCCCACCCGGTGCAACATGACATGGGACGAGCTTCTCTGCCCAGGGGCCGCCTGGTCCACCCGCGATTCACCCGGCGACCCAACCCGGCCCACCCACGCTGGCTGGGAGCGCATCACATGACCCGAAGGCCGCTTCAGCTCACCGTTGCGGGGCGTTCCTGCCCTGTCGGTCTGTTGATTCGACCAATTCCGGCGGTACCTTCGATCAGCCCCGTCTCCCTGG
>JAHEFN010000173.1 GCA_024640185.1 Gemmatimonadota bacterium
CGAGCCGCCGATGATGCCGGCGGCGAGGGGTTGGTAGAGCTCTCCACCACTGCCCCAGCCGAAGACCAGCGGCAGCACGCCGGTGATGGTCGTCAGCAGGGTCATCGTGATCGCACGCAGTCGTTGGCGGCCGCCGAGCATGATGGCGTGCTCGATGGAGTGGCCCTTCTCCCGGAATCGCCGGATGGCGTCGAGCTTGACCACCGCCTCGTTGTCGGCCATGCCGACCATCACCACCAGGCCGATCAGCGACACGGCATTGAGTGACTGCCCCGTCATCCACAGGGCGATGATCCCCCCGACCGCGGCGAGCGGCACGGTGAGCATCACCAACATCGGGGTGGTGAAGGAGGCGAATTCGCCGGCCAGGACCAGGAAGACCAGCGCGACGGCGAGGATCGCCACCAGGGCGAGCTGGCGGGTGGTGCGCCGCTGCTCCTCGTCGGCGCCGGAGACCACCCAGCGCACCCCCGGTATCGCGAACGACATCGATGACATCAGGTCAAACACGCCTGCGGCGGCGGCGGACGTTCCGCCTTCCTCGACGACCGCCTCGACCACGTGCACCGGTCGCTGGTTCACCCGAACCACCTCGATCGGCGCCCGGCGCTCGTGGACCTCGACCAGCTGTTCGATCGGTACGCCACCCACCGGCGTCGCCAGCGCCGTGTTGAGGTCCTCATTGGCATCGCCGGCGTAACGGACCTGGATCGGGATCCGTCGGTCGGTCTCGCGCAGTTCGGTGGCGAGTACCCCCCCGAGTGACCCCTTCAGGCCATTGATGACCGCCTGGGTGCTGAGGCCGCGCTGGGCAATGCGGTCACGTCGGAGGCTCAACTCGATGATGGGCTGGGTCCCCGCAAAGGCGTCGCGGACATCGGCCAACGCCGGCAGGTTGGTGAGCGCGGTGCGCACCTGCAAGGCGACGGCCTCACCGTCCTGACGACGCGGCGTCGAGATCTCGACCCGCACCGAGCGGCCCTCACGGCCGATGAGCGAACCAAATTCGGATTGGCCAGCGAGGTCGAGCGAGAGCGAGCCGTTGGCGAGATCGGGAACGGCCTCACGGAGGCGGCGGGCAAAGGTCGGGGCATCCATCGCGTCAGGCACCGGCATCACGAAGAGCGCGCTTCCCTGGGAGCCGGGCTCGGCTCCAGCGAGGACCTCCTCGTCGGTGGCGTAGCCGATTCGCACGTAGGTGCCGACGCTGCCCAGTGCGCTGGCGGCCGCCTCGATCCGGCCGACTTGACGGGCGGTCTCCTCGATGGCCGTACCGGGCGGCAGCCGCAGCTCGGCCGTGGCGGTGCCCTCGTCGACCTGTGGCAAGATCTCGCGCGGCAGCTGCAGGGTGATCACCACCGTCACGGCGGTGGTCACGATCGCGATGACGAAGACCCGGATCGGTCGGGCCAGGCACCACGTCATGCCGTGTTCGTATCCCTCCGCACAGGCATGTCCGAAGCGGTACACCGGGTCGAGCCAACGCGGGGTGTTGAGGGGGGTGTGGGACTGATGCGCGCCCCGCTTCCCCCAGGTCACCATCACCGGCATGAGGGTGAGGGCGAGGATCAGCGAGGCGCCCACCGAGAGGACGACCGAGAGGGAGAGGTCACGGAACAGCGCGGCCGCGAGTCCCTGCACGAAGACGATCGGGCCAAAGACCAGCAGGGTGGTGAGGGTGCCGGCGATCAACGGGCCGCTCACCTCCTCAGTGGCGGTCTGGGCGGCCTGCACTGCCGGCATCCCCTCCTCTCGCAATCGACCCGAGGCCTCGGCCACCACAATGGCATTGTCCACCAGCAGGCCCACCGCCAGGGCGAGCCCGCCGAGCGAGAGGATGTTGATGGTGACGTCGAGCATCTGGAGGAGCGTGAGCCCGACCAGGACCGACAGCGGGATGATCATCGCGATCGCGAGCGAGGTTTTCCAGTCGCGCAGGAAGACCAGGATCAGCAGCACCGAGAGCAGGCCGCCGATGATGATCTCCTGCGAGAGATTGCTGAGCGCGTCCTCGACGAACTTCGCCTGCGCCGCCACCAACTTGACCTCGGCATCCGGAAATTCGGCGCGCAGCAGGTCGAGTGTCTTGGCGAGGTCGCGGGTGACCGACACGGTGTTGGCGCCGGCGTCCTTGTAGACCACCAGGCCGACGGCCGGCTTGCCGTCGAGTTGTACGATCGTTCGCGGGTCGGCGCTTGCGGGCGTGACCGTGGCAATGTCGGCCAATCGCAGGCCGCTGCCGGGTCGTCCGACAGGGATGTTGGCGAGCTCCGCTGGATCCCGGAGTTCCGCGATCGCCCGGACGGAGAACCGGAACTGGCCGCGCTTGATGGTGCCGCCCTGGGCCGTGGCGTTGGCATTCTCGATCGACGTCGCGATGTCATCCGGGGTGAGGCCGAGCGCCCTGGCCTTGATCGGGTCGACGTCGACACGGATCTCGTCCTCGGGATCACCCACCACCGCGACGCTGGCCACGCCCGAGAGCTGCTCGAGCCGTCGCTTGTGGACATCCTTCGCCGTGCGGGCGATGGCGCGCAGGTCACCCTCGGAAGTGAGCGCCAACACGGCGATCGGCCGTTCACCGGGATCCGAGGTGAGCAGCGTCGGCCGCTCTGCGGTGGTGGGGAGCTGACCGCGGGCATTGTCGAGGTTCTCCCGAACGGCGAGGACGGTCTTGGCCATGTCCGTGCCCCAGTTGAACCGGAGCGTGGTGGTGGCTTCGCCGTTGCGGGCAACCGAGCGCAGCTCGAGGAGACCGGGGGTATTGCCGACCGCCTCCTCGATGGGTTCGGAGATGAACCGGGAGACTTCCTCGGGGGCGGCGCCCGGGTAGATGGTGCGGATCGTGAGGACCGGCAGGGCCACATCGGGGAGCAGCGACACCGGCATCCGGCCGAGCGAGACGGCGCCGAGGAGGACCAGGGCGAGCGTTGCCGCGACCGTGGCGACGGGACGGCGCAGGGCCGCCGATGCGAGGGACACCTGGTTGGCCTAGTTGCCTGTCTCATCCCGTGCCACGAGGCGGACCGGTGCCTGGTGGGTCAGGGTGAGATGGCCGTCGATCAGCACGATGTCTCCGGGCTCCAGGGGAATGAGGCCGCTCACCGAGTCCGGCAGGATCTCGGTCTCGCGGCCGTTGCTGCGTCCGGCGTTGACGTACACCCACCCCGCGATGCCATCCTCGACCCGGAAGACCAGCGGGCGGCCGTCGCGTTCGATCACGGCACGGGCCGGCACGATGATCCGGTCGGTGAGGCGGTTCGCCTCGAGTCGGATGTCGGCGTACATGCCGGGGCGGATCTTGCCATCACCGCGGATCCGGATCACGGCGGTGCCGGACTTGTCGGTCGAATCGACGATCGGCAACACCGCGGCAATGCGGCCTTCGAGCGGTTGGTCGGGCATGGCGGCGAGCCGGACCTCGGCAACCCCGCCTCCCTTGAGCAGGGGAATGTCGTGCTCAAGGACATGGGCTTCGACCCGGAGGTTGGTGATATCGACGAGCTCGGCGATGTCGGCGCCGCTGGTGATCCGGGTGCCGACCGCCACGTCGACTCGTTCGATCACCCCGGCGAATGGCGCCCGCACCTCGGCGCGCTCGAGGTTGTAGCGCGCCTCCTGCAGGTCGACGTCGGAGGTCTCCAGGCCAGATGAGGCCCGGGCAAAGGCTCGGCGTGCCTCCGAGGGGGCCTGCCCGCTGGCGACCGAGTCCGGTTCGATCTCCGCGCGGTAGCGGGCCTGGGCGTTCCGGTGGTTGGCCTCGGCACGCGCCAGGGCCAACTCGAGCGGCTTGATGTCGAGGCGCACCAGCACTTGGCCCTTCGCCACCCGATCACCGGGTCGGACGAGGACCTCGGAGATGAACCCGGCTGTTTCGGCCTTCAGTTCGGCCGTGGCTTCACTCCTGACAGTGCCCGTGGCGCTCACGCTGAGGATCAGGTCGCCTCGGCGGACTGTCTCGCCCACCACGGGGAGCGTCAACGAGGCCCCCCCCGTGTTGAGGGCCGCGGCGGCCGAGGTGGAGTCGGCATCGGCACTGCCTCCGTCGAGGAGGCCGCAGCCACTGAGCAGGATTCCGACAAGGAAGAACCCAGCGTGACGGGCAGAGCGCATGACCAACCTCACGTGAGACAGAATAGTGGGTGTCGAGTACGACACCGATGAAGATGCTCGATCCGGCCAGATCGACGCACCACGAGCTTCCCTACGAGACCGCGCGCGAGACGGTTGCGAGTTGCCCCCACCGAATGGCATTCGCCACCGCGTACCGATCGAGTGCTGCACGCCTCAATCGTATTCCACAGATGTGAAGGTGGCATGAAGTCCACGGCCGGCCGGATCGGGCGTGGCACGAGCCAGAGTCTCGTCGGGCTCATGGATGCCGGCTACGACGCATCGTGGCGGTAACGGGACGGTGGTCGGAGGTCGCGGTGTCGACCCGAACGGTGAGGTCATCGATCTCCCAGCCATGCCCCCTGGCGGCGAAGATGTAGTCGATCTCCTTGACCGGGTGAGGCGCGGGAAAGGTGAGTCGAGCCCCAGCTGGCTTCCGGGCGGCTTCCACCAATGGATAGAAGAGCCCGAGGGTGCGCGACGTTGGCAGGTCGTTGAAGTCGCCGAGGATCAACCAGGGCAGCGCCAACTGCTGGAGTACGTTGGTCAGGGAGTCGGCCTGACGGAACCGGTTGGCGTCGTCGTCGATCCAGTCGAAGTGCACGTTGACGACGGCGACGGTGTCGCCACCGGGGAGGACCACGGTCGCCATCAGTGCGACCCGCGGCTCCTCCCCCTCCGGAAGGCGAATCGCGCGAGTCTCGAGGATCGGGAAGCGCGACAGGATCGCCATCCCGTAGCGACCGCCGTCGTGGTCGAAGAACGCGCCGAAGGTGTGGTGCATGCCGAGCTCCTCGCCAAGGAACGCGGCCTCATCGACCTTGCCCGAGCGGTTCACTCGCTCGTCGACCTCCTGCAAACCGATGAGGTCGGCGTCGAGGGTTCGCAGTGCGGCAGCGGTTCGCTCGAGCGCGACCACATCATCGATGCCCCGGCCGTGGCGGATGTTGTAGCTGGCGACGACGAACGACTCGTTGATGCCAGGGTCGGGCCTCCCGTTGCCTGCACAGGCGGAGAGTCCCAGGACGGCGAGGACGAGGTACCAATGGCGCATGGGCGAGGTCAGCCTTGGTGGGGGCGGATCCAAAGGTACCCAGCTGCAGGATCATCGGTGGTTGACCTCAGCCGCCTCCCCGCTCGATTCGGTAGACCTGAATCTCGGCGAGGCCGGTGGCCTGATCTTCCACCACCACATGGACCCGCTCCGTTGTCCAGAAGGTCCGCTGGAGCTCGGTGAACGGGGCGGCGACGCTGCCGAGCAGGATGCCGTCGGGCGAGAAAACCTCCCAGTGGTCACGGTTGCCGGCCGGGCCCGCCACCATCACCCAGATGTTGCCACGACCATCCGACCGGGCGTCCTCCCATGGGGGATAGACCATCGGCAGGTCTGCCACGCTGGCGACGGCATCGAGCCCGGGGATCCGGTCGACCATCCCCTGGTAGGCGATCTCTCGCT
>JAHEFN010000174.1 GCA_024640185.1 Gemmatimonadota bacterium
GAGCGGCTCTGGGTCCGGGGCCGGTCGACCGGTCGGGGTGCCGTGATCGGGGGGACCGTTGGGTTCCTGCTGGGCGTGCTTTCCTTCGCGGCCCTCAGCGAGGTGGTCTGTGGGGAGGACGGTGGCAGCTGCACGGGGCTGGGGTTCTCGGCGTTGGGCGGTCTGGTGGGTGGAGTGGCGGGGGGAGCCGCGGGAGCCGGTGTCGGCGCATTGGTGCCGAGGTGGCGGCTCCGGTTTCCATGAGGGGTGAGCCCGCTCATGCGGGCTGTGGGCGCTTTGATCGAGCGGTACGGTGGACACCCTGGTCCAGGGAAGGGAGTGAAGGTGCCGGAGACGATCTCGCAGGACGGTCGACTCGCCCAGTTGGTGTTGGCTGGACTGGCCCTGACGACCGAGGCGTCACTTGAGGGTGTCCTGCAGCGGGTGGCGGAGATCGCCACGGAGGTGATCGGCGCGCGGTACGCGGCGATCGGGGTCCTTGGCGGCGACGGCCAGAGCTTCGAACGCTTCGTGAGCGTCGGGATGCCCGATGCCGTGCGAGAGCGGATCGGCACCGAGCCCTGCGCCGGGGGAGTGCTCGCCCTCGCGATTCGCCACGGCGCCCCGCTTCGCATGGCCGACCTCACCCGTCACCCTGACTCCATCGGTGTGCCACCCCACCACCCACCGATGCATTCGTTCCTCGGGGTCCCGGTTGCTGGCCGGCGCGGGACCTTCGGCTACCTGTTCCTGACCGAAAAGCGGGGCACGGGCGGCTTCACGGATGAGGATGAGCACATCGCCGGGCTGTTGGCCGCCATGACCTCGGCGGCGGTCGAGAATGCCCGACTGCACGAGGAGAGCGCTCGGTTGCTCGCCGAGGTGCACCAGTTGCACCGCGCCCGCGAGCGCTTCTTTGCGATGGTCAATCACGAGCTGCGCAACGCCCTCGCCGCGGTGTATGGCTGGTCCGAATTGCTGGTACGACGCAAGGATCCGCAGGCGGTGGAGCGCGCCGCCATCGAGGTACTCGAGTCGGCCGAGCAGGCGGTGGCCCTGATCAACGACCTGCTCGACCTCAGTCGGCTCGATGAGCATCGGCTCCGGCCACATCTCCGCCCGGTCAATGCCGGGAGCCTGGCTCGTCATGCCATCGCTCGCGAACTCCCCGCCGCCGAGGCGAAACAGGTCATGCTGGTTGCCGAGATGTCCGATGAGCTGCCGGTCATCACCACCGATGCCAGCCGGGTGGAGCAGATCCTGGTGAACCTCCTCAGCAATGCCATCAAGCACACGCCGAGTGGCCGGACGGTGTGCCTCCGGGTGGACTGCAATGCCGACACGGTGACCTATCGGTGTGAGGATGAGGGTCCCGGGATCCGTGACGTCGAGGCCGAGCGGATCTTCGATGTCTACGTCACCGATGCCGATGAGGAGAAGCACGGCGTCGGGTTGGGCCTGCCGCTCTCCCGACGGCTGGCCCGCCTGCTCGGGGGCGAGCTCTACGCCGTGCCTCGCGATGGTGCCGGGGTCTTCATCCTTCGACTGCCCCGCCTTCGCGAGCGTGAGGCTGGGGCGTCGGTCACCAGCGCGGTCAACGGAGGACCACGATGAAGATCTTGGTCGTCGAGGACGAACGAAAGGTCGCCTCGTTCATCAAGCAGGGGCTGGAAGAGGAGGGGTACACCGTTGACGTCGCTCCCGACGGTGAACAGGCCAGCCTGATGGCCCACGTGGGCGAATACGATGCGATCCTCCTCGACGTCCTGTTGCCGCGACGCAACGGGTTCGAGGTCGCCGCAGAGCTGCGGCGGGAGGGCCGGACCACGCCGATCATGATGCTGACCTCGCGTGATGCCGTCGAGGATGTCGTCCGTGGCCTCGACGCCGGGGCCGATGACTACCTCGCCAAGCCGTTTCGCTTCGAGGAGCTGCTCGCCCGGTTGCGGGCCCTGACGCGGCGGGGCGGGGCACAACGCCATGAGGAACTGCGCTATGGCCCGATCACGATGGACCGCCTCCGCCACGAGGTGGATGTCGATGGTCAACGCCTCGACCTCACTCCCAAGGAGTACCAACTCCTGGAGCACTTCCTGCTGTACCCCGAGGCCGTGGTGCGGCGCACCACGCTCCTGGAGAAGGTGTGGGAGATGCACTTTGACCCCGAGAGCAACGTGGTGGATGTGCACGTCGGCAACCTCCGCCGGAAGTTGACGGCCGCCGCCGGCACCGCGCTGCTGCATTCGATCCGCGGCGTCGGGATCATGCTGCGGCAGGACGACACCGATGCCGCCGGCCACTGACTGGCGGCCGTAAAAGATTCTTCCTCTCGCCTTCACGCCGGCTTCATGTCGGCCATCGTATGCTGGTGACAGGTGATACGCTCGGTATCACACCCACCATCGAGTGGAGGTGCTCCATGAAACTCGCCAAGATCCCCCAAACCACCCCAACGGTGTTCAATGACCTCCGCGAAGAGGCCGATCGGATCATGGATCGGTTCCTCTTTCCTGGGATCTTCTCCCCGACCACACGGTCCCGTGAGGACATGTGGTTGCCCACCTTGGACTTCTCCGAGACCGAGAAGGACTACCTGGTCCGGCTTGAGGCCCCCGGGGTGGCGAAGGAAGATGTCGAGGTCAACCTCGACGGCCAGAACCTGACCCTCCGCGGCGAGAGGATCTCTGCCAAGGAGCGCAAGGACGAGAGGTTCTTCTGGCGTGAGCGTGAGGAAGGTCACTTCCTCCGGACGATCAAGCTCCCGACGCCCGTCGATGGCAGCAAGGTCGCCGCGTCAATGAACCACGGCATCCTCACGGTGCGGCTCCCCAAGAGTGCGTCAACCACGTCGACCCATATTCCGGTCAAGTGAGGATGGGGTGGCGGTGCGGCCGGTAGCGAGGCCGCACCGGACCCCCCGGTCTCGGCACGCCACAACACGCCGGGATCGGGGGGTCGTTGCGTTTCCCTGCTCAGCGACCGAGCAGGTGGCGGAGGGCGTCCTCGAGTGACGGCTGGCGGAAGCGATAGCCGAGATCCGCGAGGACCCGCGGCTCGACCCGCTGCCCCGACAGGAGCAGGGCGTCGGCCATCTGGCCGAAGATCGTCCGGAGCACCGAGGCCGGCACCGGGAGGATCGCTGGTCGGCGGAGGACCCGCGCCAGCGTCTCGGTGAACTCGACGTTCCGGACCGGCTCGGGGGCGACGACGTTGACCGGGCCCTCGATGCGGGGATCCTCGAGTGCCAACCGGCAGCTTCCCAACACGTCATCGATCGCGACCCAACTCATCCATTGCTGACCATCGCCGAGCCGGCCGCCCACGCCGAGGCGAAATGGGGTGAGCATTCGGTCGAGGACCCCTCCAGCTGAGCTGAGGATCAAGCCAAACCGAGGGTGAACCACTCGTATCCCGGCTTGGCGGGCGGGATCCGCCGCCGCCTCCCACTCGGCGCCAAGGGCGCCGAGGAAGTCGGTGCCCAGCTCCGAGCTCTCGTCGACCAGCCGGTCACCGCCGTCACCGTAGACCCCGATCGCGGAGGCCGAGAGCAACACCCTCGGGGGGCGGTCGAGTGCCGCCAGCGTCCTCGACAGCAGCAGGGTGGGGCCGATCCGGCTCTCGCGGAGAAGCCGCTTCCGCTCGCCACTCCAGCGGCCGCCCGCGATGCTGGCGCCGGCGAGGTGGATCACCGCATCGCAGCCCTCGAACGGCTCAGGGTCGAGATGGCCTCGGCCGGGCGCCCACTGGATGCCACCAGGGAGCGGGCGACGGGAGACCGGCACCACCGTGTGCCCTGCCGTGGTGAGCATCGGGGCCAGCGCCGTGGCGACCAGGCCCGTCGCCCCGGTCAGCGCAATCCGCATCGGCGGGGCGGGAGGCACCGCCAGGTCATCGAGCAGGATCTGGTGGCGCCAGCGCAACATCCGGTCGAAGGTGGCCCGGAGGTGCGGTCCGGCGAGGTGGCCGAGCGGGCCGAAGGGGGGCACCGCCATGATCTCGTCGGTCAGCCAGCAGCCATCCTCGCCGTCCGGCTCGAACCGGCGCTCGTGGCGGAAGGCCGCGAGGGGACCCCTGACTTGGGTGTCGACGAAGCCGCGCCCCGGCACCGGGACCTCATGGCGCGCGACCCAGGTCATCGGGATCGGTCCCAGGCGCACCCGCAGTGTCACCTCCGCACCATCGACGATCCCCCGCGGGTCGCGGGCGAGGACCTCGACCCCTTCCCATGGTGGGACGAGGCGCTCGAACGCACCCGGACGGCAGTGCCATGCCCAGACGTCCGCTGGAGGGACGGGGAGATGTGAGCGCCGGGTGACAGTGATGCTGGTCATCCGCGAAGTCTAGCGGGGTCGCCGGTCGGGGCGTGTCGTGGTGCCACCAATCCCCGGGTCTCCCCAACCCAGTCCCCGGACGGGCTCGCATGAGGACACCTCCAGCGCTGCCGCAGCGCCGCTTCACCCGTCGGCGCGCTGACGGAACGCCACGCATCGGGCCCGGCCTAGTGTGATGGCCCACCCCGGTGGGCCGACCGGCGCACCACCGCGAGATAGATCGGCCAGCTCGCCGCGATGAGTCCGATGGCGATCAGGGAGTTGGTGCGGTCGGTGAGCAGGGCGGCGACCATGAAACCGAGTGAACCAGCCAACGCGACTCCCGGGACCCAGGGGTACCCAGGCGTGCGGAACGGCCGAGGGGTGTCTGGCTCGCGCCGGCGCAGCACGAAGAGCGAGGTGAACGACAGCGCGTAGTTCACCACGAAGAGAAACGCGAGCAGGGCGAGGACGGTCTCGAAGGTGTTGGTGGCGATGAAGACCAGTGCGATCACCGTGCCAGTCACCAAGGCGGTGACGGGGGTACCTCCCGTATTCACCTGCCGGAGTGCCTTGGGCATCAAGCCGTCCTGACTCATCGCGTAGGGCACCCGTGAGCCCATCAGCTGCAGGGCGTTCACCGCGGCCACGAGCGAGACGATCATCAGGACCCGGAGCACGGTGTCGCCGGTCGGTCCGAAGAGACGGGAGGCGGCCGTGGCCGCCACGAACGGGTCTCCCGCCATCTCGCCGATCGGCACCACGCGCAGGAAGGCCAGATTGAGCGCGAGGTAGATCACCAACACCACCAGCACCCCGCCGATCATCGATCGCGGGATGTTGCGGCCGGGGTCGGTGACCTCTTCGCCGAAGTAGATCGGACCCGTCCACCCGTCATAGGTGTAGATCGCCGACTGCAACGCCACGATGATGGCCCCGGCGAGGGCCAGCCCCGAGGGCAGCGCGACCGGGAAAGGTGCGCCTGGTGTGGCAACGGCCTGCTCGCCACTCATCACCAGGATCACGATCGCCAGGCCGATCAGCGCCACGCCCTTCAACAGCGAGGTGACCTGTTGGGCGATGTCGCCGATCTTGATCCCGCGCCAGAGCAGCAGGGCGAAGGCCACCACCACCGCCGAGGCGGTCAGGGCCTCGTGATCCAACAGCGGTGGGACGAGTGGGCCGATGTACACGCCGATCACGATGGCGACGGCGGCCATGCTTCCACAGGTGGAGATCCAGTCGTTCCAGCCGGTC
>JAHEFN010000175.1 GCA_024640185.1 Gemmatimonadota bacterium
CGTCCTGCGGGATCTCGGCTTGGCGGGGTTGTCGATCCGGGAGCTGGCTCGACGGGCAGGGGTCTCGCCGACGGCCCCGTACCGACACTTTGCCGACCGTCAGGCCCTGCTTGAGGCGCTGGCGGCCGACGGCTATCGCCGGTCCGCACGCGCCCTCGCCGGAACGCGTCCCTCCGGGTCGGTGGCCGTGGCGACGGTCTGGAGTGCGCTGGCCCGGGAGTCACCGGGGCTCTTCCAGCTGATGGCGTCCACGGGGTCGGTTGATCCCCAATCCGAGTTGGCTGGGGCGATTCTCGAGTGGCTCGGTGAGGTGACTCGGGTGCTCGATCGGGAGGGGGATCGTGATGACCCGGAGGGGGCCATCCGGCGGGCGATCTCCTGCTGGGCTGCCGTCCACGGGCTGGTTGCCCTCCAGTCGGGGGGGGCCCTCGGTGCCATCGATGACTGGATGGTGCCCGACGCGACGCGGCTGGCCGAAGCCGTCGCCGGCGACTGACGTCCCCCCGCGACTCAATCCGTGGGTGAGGCGGAGGCCTTGCTCTCCCTGGCCAGCCGCTCCGCCACCGCAACGATGGTCAGCGGCGCGCACCCCTCGGCCCGGTTGTTGACAAGCAGGTAGGCCGGGATCCGCAGCTCCACGGAGGCCTTCGCCAGTGCGACAAGGTCGGCCCGCAGCACCGGGTTCTCGTCCTGGACATGGTCGTACGGCGCGAAGGCGTCAACGGCCTTGGCATAGGTCCGGCCCGGTCGGAGCAATGCCCGGGACACGATGAACGGCGCCGTGATCGCGTCGTGGAGGACCAGTTGCTCGCCGATCGGCGGCATCCGGGTCCAGGCGTTGAAGACGTGCCCCACCCCGTGCTCCCGCAGCACCGCGAAATACTCGGGACAGAGAAATTCCTGGTTGCGGATCTCGACGGCGAATGGGGCGCTCCGCGGGAGCGCCGAGAAGAACCGGTCGAGGTGTCCGGCGAACGCGGCGCCGTCCATGGCGCTCTTCTTGGCGATCGTCTGGAATTCCAGGATCAGCGGCCCGAGATGGTCGCCGAAGTGCTGCTGCATCGGTCCCAGCACCTCGTTCTGGAAGAGCTCGGTACTCAGCCAATCGGGATTCGGTTCTCCCCAGCGGTCCTTCTCGCGCGGATTGGCGAAGGTGTGCGCGGTAATCCGGTCCCAGACCTTGCTGACACACCGAAAGCCCTCGGGGAGCTCCTCGGCGTAGGAGGTGAGGACCTTCGCACTGGCGGGGCGGTAGAAGAACGAATCGATCCCCACGGTCCGGAAGAGCGGCCACGAGGCGTACTCGCCCAGCATCCGAGCGCTGGCCCCCGTCTTGGGGTACTCCCGTTGGTAGATCAGGCCGGTCCACCCCGGGTAGGTCCAACTCGAGGTACCGAAGTGGACCGAGTCAGGGATGGCGCTTGCCAGATCGGCGATCTGCTCAGCGGCGGGCCAGGAGGGATGCATCCTGCAAAGGTACTGCCCCTCCCCCGGTCCGTTCGGCAGCCGTCACCGGGAGACGAAGTGGAAGCGGTACTCCAGGGTGATGGGATCCTTCACGCTGAGCACCGCCATCACGCTGGGCTTGTCGAGGCCGGCTTCGTCGAAGGTGAACGAGGTCGTGGCCGTCCCGGTGACATGACCATCCTCGAATGTGGCCGCCACCTCCCACCGGGTTGGGAGGGTGCGCTCCTTGAGGGTGAGGTCACCGAGGAGGACGAACCGGGCCGTCCCCGTCGTCGGGATTGGCTGGGGTAGTCCCTCGAAGGCGGAGACGGCGAGGCTTGCCTCGGGGTACTGCGCGATCTCGAGGGTCCTGCGCGCGAGGTAGCCGTCACGGCGCGGCTTGTCGCTCTCGAGTCCCGCAAGCCCGACCGTGATCCGCGACGTGGCCGCGACCACCCTGCCGTCCGCGTCGATCTGGATCTCACCGGTGATGTCGTTGGTGATGCCCACCGCATCGTTCTCGAACGCAACGCCAGCGAGCTGTTCACGGACCCGGTACTGGGCGGCGTTGCCGGTGGAGCCGACCACCCACGAGCTGCTGCCGGCCTGTTGGCCGACCAGAGGGAGGGGCGCCGCGGTGATCCCGAAGGATGCGGCGATGAGTAGGGTGAACCGGACCTTCATCGAGGGACTCCGAAGCGTGGTGACGAGGAGGGGTACTCCCGGTCATACGCGTCGTCGGGCGACCCGGTTGCGCTCAGAGTTCGAGCAGGCCGACCATGCCACCGAAGCCGTCTTCAGCCCGCGGCATCCCCGGCGGGGCGATCCACGGCCCGTCATCGAGGGCGACGTTGATCCGGTAGGTCCCCGCCGGGGCGAGGAACCAGCCCTGAAACTTGCCATGGCCGAGCGACTCGAGTTCCATCGGCTGCCAGCCGGTCATCTCGCCCATGAGGCGCGCCCGAGAGCCGCCGGGGAGCACCAGGACGATCCGGACCCTGGTCGCGGTTTCGCGTTCGATGACCACCGGTGCCTCCGGCCGTAGTCGCCCGGCCGCACGTGGATCAGGGAGCGCAAACCGGAAGCCGAGTGTGGTCGTCCTCCCGCCGCGCAAGCCGAGGACCACGTCGGCGGGTTCGCGGGAGGCGTTGAAGACGATCGAGGCCACCTCGGCCACCGGCACGTCGAGATCAAAGCTCCAGAAGGTCTGTGTGGCGATGTCATCGCCCGCCCGACGTCCAATCGTCGCCGAGACGAGGGCGGAGGGAAGGGCCACCTCAACGGCGAGCGCGGCGTCATGTACACGACGCACCCGGTCGGTGAAGATCGAGATGTCGGTCCTCGGCGATTCCGGGTCGAAGAAGACGTCGTCGCGGAGCGTACTGTCACGGATCACGGTCTGGTCGAGTCGCGTCGCAAGCTGCACGGGGCCGAGATCGAGGCCCATCGCCACTCCGCGTCGACCGAACGAGACCCGCTGGCCGCCGGGCTGCGTCAATCCCTCCGCCGCCCGCACTTCGAAGTCGAGGCGCCCCACCTCCCTCCCCACCGCAATCGCACCGCTCCACGCCGTGGTCCATGCCTCGCGGACCGTGCTGCCCATCGTCAACACCGGACCACCGGCCACCCGCCATCCCCGCTGACCGCCGGTCAGGAAGAGGGCCGACCGTACTCGGTTCGCGTTGCCGAGGTCACGGTAGTTGGTGGTGGTGCCGGTCACCTCAAAGGCCAGCGGTCCCAGGGGCGCCGTCGCGGCGAGCCCGAGGGTACTGATCGGTTCGGTCGAAAGTTGGTCAAGTTGCGCCACACCTCCGCCGGTCATGAGCGACGCACGCTGGGCACCGACGACGGCCGGGACCAGGGCGAGGATCAGGACACCAGCGGAGCGTGCCGTCATCGGCGGTCCCCTGGTTGCCGGGCGATGATATCGGCGGAGTCGATGGCTGCATACTCACGGTCGGCGGCATCACGACGGGCCAGGGCGAGCACCCGGTCCCATGCCCGTTCACTCACCGCACCCCTGGCCACCAGGTCGAGGTATGCGCCGAGCGGGACCGTGAGCGATGCCGCGCCGCGGAGTCCCTGCAATTCGATCAGTCGAGCTGGCGAGAGTCCGGTCTGCAGTGCGGCGGCAGCGGTGGTCAGGTCGCCGGCCCCGGTGGAGGGTCCGAGCGTCTCGCTGGCGCGGCTGAGCGCAGCGCGGAGCCGGGAAAGCGCGGTGTAGATCCGGTCGGCGGGGACGCGCTTGGCGCCACCCTCGAGCGCGCGCAGGACCAGCGGTTCGGTGGGAAGTCCATCCGTCCGGGCCGAATCGATCAAGGTGCCGAATCGGGTCGCGACCGACGCCGGGAAGCGAGCAACGAGCCGCCGGTCGACCGACGTCAGGGCCACCTGGCCAGCGTTGCCCATGCCGGCGAGGTTCCCGGCATCCTGGGCGACCGCTGGCGTGGCAGTGAGCACGGCAGCAAGCACGATGACAACGAGCGGGCGCGTCATTCCGTCGGCACCGTGAGGACCGAGGTCGGCTCGCCGAACTCATCGACCGTTGGCGCCGCCTTGGGATCGGGGAGCCAGGTGCCGTCATCCGTCACGTAGGCGAAGCGATACCGTCCCGGTGGCAGGTCGAGGGTGACGGTCCACTCATCGTCGGTGCCGCGCTCGAGTCGGGTCTGCTCGGCGTCCCAGTCGTTGAAGTCGCCGACCAGTGAGACGGAGGTGCTCGATGGGGCGTTGAGGGCGAACGTCACCCCAGCAGGCATGACCATTTGCCGGTCGGTCAGGACCACGACGAGGGCGACGGTAGCCGCGAGTGTCGTCGAGCCGGCGAGCCAGTGTTGCCGGCGGCGGAGATGGTCGGCCCGTTGCCGGGTGCGTTCGGCGAATCCCGGCGCGATCGGCGCCGGGTGCCTGAGCGCCGCGACAGCGGCCTCGAGGGGATCGGTGGAGTGCTCTGTTGACTTGCCGCTCATCGTATGTCCGCCAGCAGGCTCCTGAGCCGCTCACAGGCTCTCGAGACCCGCATCTTGAGGGCGGGAATCCCCGCCCCGGTTGCCTCGGCCATCTCCTCGTAGCTCAGTCCCTCGACATGCTTGAGGAGAAACGCCTCGCGTGTTGGGGCACTCAGGACCATGAGTGCCCGGTTGATTTCATCGCGCCACTCGGCGGCACCGACATCGGGAGGGTTGGAGGCTCGTGAGATCAGTGCCTCTCCGGCCTCCCCGCCGACGTACCGCCAGAACTGCCGTCGCCTCGATCGACACCGGTTGACGGTGATCCGAAAGAGCCAAGCCGACGGGTGGTCCGGTCGAACCCCCTTGCGGATGGCTCGTTCGGCCCGAATGAAGGTGTCCTGCAGCACCTCGTCCGCATCGTCGGCCGATCGCAGGAAGTTCGTCGCATAGCGCATCAGCCCCGGCGCATGTCGCTCCATCAGTTCGCCAAGGGCCGAAGAATCCCCGCTGGCGATCTGCTCGATCAGGGCGCCGTCAGTCACTGTCACCGAGATATGACCCCGTGGGGGGGGCGACGGTCACACCGCTCCCCTGCCCCGGGTGGGGTGACCGATGGGCGGCACACCGGGTCTACGGGGGTGTCAGCCGTCTCCCGCGCGCGTCCCTTCCGGGGCAAGGATGTCTTCACTGCCGTGAATCTGAACCCCCGAACCGTACCTGTCATCTGCACACTCCTTCTGGCCGCTGCCTGCGGGGCCGTCGATCCCACCGGTGGTCTCCCGGCTGGGGACGCCCAATTGGCGGTCCTGAATGCCCTCGAGCCAGGGCTGGTGGAGGGCCTCGTCCTCGACGGCGCGGCGATCGCCATGCCGGCATCCGGGACGAGGATTGCCAGGGTCATCCCGGAGGGGAGCCACCGAATCGAGGCCCGCACAGCAGAAGGCCAAGTCCTTTCCTCCGCGAGCTTTACGGTGGCGGAGGGCGGCCGACGGACCGCCATCCTCGGCGGGGCGGCCGTCGGTGGGACCGCCGCGCTGGTCGTTGGCGCGGACACCGCATCCATCCCCCCCAATGACGCCGCCAAGCTCAGGGTGGTTCACACCGTTCAGGGTGTGCCGGCGCTCGAGGCCTGGCTCTACCCGGTG
>JAHEFN010000176.1 GCA_024640185.1 Gemmatimonadota bacterium
GTGGCCGTGGTCGAGGTGGCCACCGGGGGGCTCAGGCGGCTGACCACCGAGGGGGTCGAATTGTTCGAGGACTGGTCACCTGACGGGTCCGAGATCACGTACTCGTCGAGGCGCACCGGGCAAGCCGACATCTGGGTGATCGATCTCGCCACCGGCAGCCAGCGACAGCTGACGGTCGACGTCAGGGATGACACGCGGCCGAGCTATTCCCCGGACGGGAAGTGGCTGGCCTACAACTCCGAACGGGGCGGCCAGGACGACATCTGGATCGTGCCGGCGGCCGGAGGGGCGGCGATCCGGGTCACCAACGACCCCGCGGAAGAGGGACGACCATTCTGGAACCCTGACGGCCGGGGCCTCTACTTCTACACCTCCGACCAGGTGAATCACCTCTTTGCCGTGTCGGCGACCGGTGGCACGCCTCGGCAGATTACCGCCGGAGAGGAGGACAACGCCTCGCCGGTAATCAGCCCCGACGGGAGCACGGTGGCGTTCGAGGGTGAGCGGGGCGGCCTGACGGGGATCTATACCGTGCCGATCGGCGGTGGAGAGGAGCGAGCGGTGGCCGTGGGGGCGGACTACTTCGATCCCGCCTGGTCTCCGGACGGCTCCCTGCTGGCCTTCATGTCGCCTCGCGAGGGGCGTCGCACCATCTGGACCGCATCGGCCACCGGCGGCGAGCCGCGGCGGGTCAGTCCCGAAGGGATCGACGGCTTCGAGCCGTTCTGGCACCCCGACGGGGCACGGATCCTCTTCCACTCCAATGCTGCCGGCGGCAACCGCAAGGTCATGATCGTTCCGGCCGATGGCGGGGAGGCGTCGCTCTTCATCGACATGGAACGGGTGGCCTTTGAGGTTTGGAGCCCTGACGGACAGCGGCTTCTCTTTGGGCACCGGAACGTTGCGCAGGGGCGGAACGAGGTGTACATGATGCCCGGCGGGGGCGGGCCGGCCACCTACCTCACCGCGGGACAGAACGCCAGGGGTGCCACTTGGTCGGCCGACGGGACCAGGATCGCCTACTCCGTCGTGAGTGCCGAGGAGGGAGAGGACGTCTACATCATGGCGGCCGACGGGTCGAACAAGACCCGCGTCACCACCGACCCGGCAGCCGACTTTGCGCCGGAGTTCCTCGCTGGTGACGAGAAGATCTGGTTCGTGACATCGCGGATGGGGAATCTGACCTTCGGGGTGTTCGATCTCACCACCGGCATGGAGGACTTCCCGTTCGACTTCGACCTGCTGCCGCAGACCGCCGACCTGTCGCGTGATCGGTCCACGCTCGTGATCGAGGCGAGGGCACAAGGCAACGGCATCGTCACCGTCGAGGTGAGCGGCTTGTTGGCGGGGTCGGAGGAGTAGGTCGAGTCGGTGTGGGTGATGCACAGAAGAGGGGCGCCTCTCGGCGCCCCTCTTCTGTGCATCACCCAGCGTCAGTTCTGCGGCGGGAAGCTGCCATCCTCATCGTAAAACACCAACCGGCTCGAGATGTGGGCCACGCCCTTGAGCCATCCCGTGTAGGCCTTCTGGAGTCGTTCGCCAATCTCCGGCTTCTTGGCCACCAGCGCGTCGAAGCTGCTGGCTCCGAAGAAACTCCCCATGTTGTCAAAGAAGGTCACGAACTGGACCCGCGTCGCGCCGTGCCGGACGCGATAGGTGTTCATCACGTAGGGTGAACCGATGGCCTCGAGAATCGAGACATACTCTTCCACACCAGCATCGAATGCCTCGCCCTGTCCCGTGGCCACCACCACATCGATCACCTCTGCCCCGCCCGGGGAACCTGCGATCGGCTTGGCCGGGGAGTAGGATTGGTCGGGTTGCATCTCGACGATCTCGGTCGAGAGCTGGCGCGAAGGGGCCGCCTCGAACATCGCGCCGATGGCTGCCGCCTCGACCGAGTCCTTCTCGGCGAGCTTCTCGAAGATGCTGTTGTTGTGGAAGAGTTCATCCTGTGGCACCGGCCAGATGATCATGCTGCGGTTGCCCTCGTGGTACATCCACCAGCCGTTCTCGGCAGCGGAAAGCCCGTGCGCCTTGGCGGCGGTGGCCATGCGAGTCACGGCGGCGCGCCACTCCATCATGGTGGCGGGCTGCAGTTCGAAGGTCATCACCTGAGCCACGGGCTTGGGTGCCTCTTCCTCCTGGGCCGGTGCGGTGGAGGTGAGGATGGCAATGCCGGCAAGGGCACCGAGCAGGGCGCGGTAGTGCATCGATTGCTCCAAGTTGTGAGGATCTCTTGATATACGACCGAATGGCGGAGCCCGCCAGCACGGCCGCTGGCTGGCGCCGACGCAGGCAATGGCTAGCTTTGGGGGTTCCCTTCACGCTCCGCATTCTCTCGGGCGCCGCCTTCGGCATGCCCCAACCCTCCGAGGAGGGGAATCGGCTTGACTGACCCCGTCGCCCGCCTCACCACCGCCCTGGCCGACCGCTACACCATCGAGCGCGAGCTCGGTGCCGGCGGCATGGCCACGGTGTATCTGGCGCAGGACCTCAAGCACCATCGCAAGGTGGCGATCAAGGTGCTCCGGCCTGAACTCGCCGCGGTGATCGGGGCTGAGCGGTTCCTGGCCGAAATTCGCACCACCGCCAACCTGCAGCACCCGCACATTCTGGCGCTGTTCGACTCGGGGGCCGTCGACGGCACCGTCTTCTACGTCATGCCGTTCGTGGAGGGGGAGTCGCTCCGCGACCGCCTGGAGCGGGATCGGCAGCTGGGAATCGCCGATGCCGTGCGCATCGCCACCGAGGTGGCAGGGGCGCTCGACTATGCCCATAGGCACGGCGTCATCCACCGCGACATCAAGCCCGAGAACATCCTGCTGCACGATGGGCAGGCCCTGGTGGCTGACTTCGGGATCGCGCTGGCCGCGAGTCGTTCCGAAGGCAGCACCCGGATGACCGAGACGGGGATGTCGCTGGGGACGCCGCACTACATGTCGCCCGAACAGGCGATGGGCGAGCGTGACCTCGATGCCCGCAGCGACATCTATGCCTTGGGGTGCGTGCTCTACGAGATGCTCACCGGGGAGCCGCCGTTCAACGGCCCATCGGTGCAGGCGATCGTCGCCAAGGTGATGACCGAGCGGCCCACCGCCCCCTCGGCAACACGCGACACGGTGCCGGAGGGGGTCGAGGATGCCGTCCTCCAGGCGCTGGCCAAGCTGCCGGTCGACCGATTCGCCTCGGCGGCCGAGTTCGCGCTGGCGCTGAGGGGTGGTGGTGGCACCACCGGATTCCGTCGAAGCGCGGCGCGCACGGCGACCCGGCCCGGCTCCGACCGCCGTCTCGTGGCGGCGCTCGGGGGGTTGACGCTCCTCGCCATCGCCGCGGCGATATGGGGATGGAGCCGTCCAACGGAGATCGGAGCGGCGCCGTTGGCGTTCCAGGTGCACCTGACCCCGAGTGAGTCCGATTTCGGCTTCGTGGCGACCGATGTTGCGCTCACCCCCGACGGCAGCGCGATCATCTACAGCGACAGCGTGGGCGGCACCAGGCAGCTCTGGATCAAGCGCCGGGGGGTCGGCGAGCCGACCCCCATTCCGGGTACCGTCGAGGGACGGGGGCCGTTCGTCTCCCCCGACGGCCGGACGATTGCGTTCTCGTCCGGCAACCGGCTGCTCCGCATTCCTCTGGACGGGGGGTCCCCGAGGCTGATCTCCGACTCCGCATCGACCGACATCCAGTGGCCCGGGGCCTGGCTGGACGATGGCACGATCGTCTTCCTCGGGGCCGCGGGCGACCTGATCTTTACCGTCAATGCCGAGGGTGGCCCGGTCACCCGGATCCTCGACGGAGATGACTTCCAGAACAACATCCCCGTCCGGTTCTCCGCGGTCCCCGGCCGGCGCGAGGTGCTGGTGACCTCGTGCAGTTACCTCGCCTGCGCCAACCCGCGGGTCTACCGGCTCCGACTCGACCCCGTGCAACTGGATCCGATCCTCCCCGGCTCCTCGGGCGCCTGGGCGCTGGATGGCCATCGGGTGTTGAACCTGTTGCCGGATGGCTCGACCTTCATCGCTCCCTACGATCCCGCCACCGGCGAGGTCGGGGTCGACGTCCCCGCCTTCGGCGGGGTGAGCATCGGTCCCTGGGGCCCCGACCTGGTGGTGAACCGCGAGGGAACGGTGCTCCACCTCATCGGCGGCGGCAACGCAACGAGTGACCTTGGCGAGTTCGTGGTGATCGGGCGCGAGGGGGAGGTCCGGCGGGTGGACTCGGCGTGGTCCGCCTCCTTCCTCAACAACACCACCGCCGAGCTCTCGCCGGACGGGCGGCGGGTCGTGTTCAGCCTTGTCGATCCGGCGAGCGCTGCCGGCGACGGCGTCATCTACACCAAGCCGTTTCCGGTCGGACCGGCCACCCCGTTCTCGTTCGATGGCACCGTGAATGTCCGCCCGGTCTGGTCACCCGATGGGCGAAAGGTCGCCTGGCTCTCCAACCGCGACGGGAAGCTCGAGGCGTGGCAGCGGAACGCCGATGGGTCGGGCGAACCGGAGCGCATCGCGGCCGACGCCCGGAATCTCTTCGAGATCAGGTACAGCCCCGACGGCCAGTGGCTGCTCTATCGCACCGACGACGTCGCGGCGGGGCGCGGTGACATCTTCGCCAGGCGGGTCACCGGCGACACGACCCCCGTCGTGGTGGCGGCAACCGATGCCGAGGAAACCAGTCCGGCCATCTCACCGGATGGGCGGTGGGTCGCGTTCACCGCACGGATCGGAACGATCAAGGAGATCGTGGTCCGACCATTCCCGGAGGTCTCGGGGGGACGGGTCCAGGTCTCGGTCGGCGGGGGAACCGAGCCCGTCTGGGCCGGTGACAGCCGGCATCTCTACTTCCGCCAGGCCACAGCGGGGCGATTCTGGCTGGCCGAGCTCCAGTTTGAAGGCGGCCTGCGCGTCCTGGAGCGGACCCTCGTCTCCGAGACCGTGCCGGGCTCTTTGCTCGACAATGACGACTCGCGACAATACTCGTTGATGCCGGACGGCTCCGGCCTGTTGGTGATCCGGCGGCTGCGGGCCGGCCAGGTCGAGTCCCTCAACCACCTGATGCTCCGGGAGCATGCCCTCCCCACCGTCGGGGGGTCGCAGTGAGCGAGGCGCTCGGGCGGCCGACCGCAGCACAGGCAGGGGCGACCCTTGGCCGCTACCGCCTTGTCGATCGCTTGGGTGCCGGGGGGATGGGTGAAGTCTGGCGCGCGCACGACAGCAATCTCGATCGTGAGGTGGCGATCAAGTTGCTGGCACCCACCGCCGTTGGTGACGATGACACGCAGGCGAGGTTCCGACGCGAGGCGCTGACCCTGTCGCGGCTCTCCCATGCCGGGATCGCCACCATCTTTGATTTCGATGCCCACGACGGCACCCCGTTCCTGGTGATGGAACTCGTGGCCGGAGGCACCCTCGAGGCACGCATCGCCGCTGGTCCGATGGCCTTCGACGACGTCCGCACCATCGGCGCAGCGATCGCCGACGCCCTGCACGACGCCCACCGCA
>JAHEFN010000177.1 GCA_024640185.1 Gemmatimonadota bacterium
CTCGTCACGCGGCACCGCACCGGCCTCGGCGAGCAGGGTGAAGAGCGACGGCCAGGTCCAACTGCCGGTCTCGATCACGGCCTCGACGCCATCGGGGAGCACACGGACCAGGTTGCCGGCGATCCCGCCACCGGTGATGTGGGCCAACCCGTGGACGACATCGAGCACGGGTCGAATCGCGGCGTCGTAGCTGCGATGCACGGCCAACAACGCATCCGCCACCGAGGTGGTGCCGCCCGGGAGCGGCGCATCGAGTCCGAGGCCGAGGACCTCGAAGAGGACCCGTCGGGCGAGGGTATAACCGTTGGTGTGCAATCCGGTCGACTGGTAGCCGATCAGGATGTCCCCCGGGACGATCGCCGTCCCGTGCATCGCCTCGCCTTCCTCCACGACGCCGATGATGGTGCCGGCGAGATCGAAGGTTCGCTCCAGATAGAGCCCGGGCATCTGGGCCGTCTCGCCCCCGGCAAGGGTCATGTGGTGGGCCCGGCACCCGCGCGCGATGCCGGCCACCACGCCGGCGATCATCTCGACCGGCAGTCGATGTCCGGCGATGTAGTCCATGAACGCGATCGGGATCGCACCGTGGACCAGGATGTCGTTGACCGAGTGATTGACCAGGTCCTCACCGACCGTGTCGAACCGTCCCGCCTGTTGGGCCACCAACACCTTGGTGCCGACGCCATCGGTGCTCATCACCAGCACCGGTGAGCGCATCCCGGCCGGCAGCCGCACCATGCCACCGAACGCCCCGACGGACCCGACCGCAAGGGGCGTGCGGGTCTCCGCGACCAGCCGACCGATGCGATCCTTCGCCTCCTCGGCCTCCCGGAGGTTCACCCCGGCGGCGGCGTAGTGGGAGTCGGTCATGCGATGCGATCCGCGGCGGGAATGTGGGTGAGGTCCACGAAGCGCCGGACCCGCTCCTCGACGTCCTCGGTGGTCACCCCCTCGAAGCCCTGGATGTCGAACCCCGACACCGAGTAGGAGCCCATCGCCGAGCCATAGACCATCGCCCGGCGCATCAGATCGGTGGAGACCAGGCCCCGGCGCGCGAGGTAGCCCATGAACCCGCCCGCAAAGGCGTCACCAGCCCCGGTTGGGTCGAAGACCTCCTCGAGCGGATAGGCGGGGATCGCGAAGGTCCGTCCCTTCTCGATCAACAGGGCACCGTACTCCCCCTGCTTGATGACGACCCGGGTGGGGCCCTGTTCGAGCAGCCAGCGTCCGGCGCGATGGATGTTCCAGTCGCCGGAGAATTCGCGGGCCTCGGCATCGTTGACCATCAGCAGGTCGACCCGCCTGAGCAACGCCAGCAGAGCCTCCCGCTTGGACTGGATCCAGTAGTTCATCGTGTCACAGGCCACCAGGGTCGGCCGATCGACCTGCTCGAGCACGCTGAGCTGGAGCTCCGGATCGATGTTGCCGAGGAAGACAAACTTCGCCTGCTCCGATCCCGCCGGCAGCTGGGGACGGAAATCGGCGAAGACGCCCAACCGGGTCTCGAGCGTCTCGCGTGACTGCAGGTCGTAGGAGTACTTCCCCTTCCACCGGAACGACTCGCCAGTGGCCCGCTCCACCCCACCCCAATCGATCCCCCTCGGCGCCAGGCGCGTGAGTTGATCGACCGGATAGTCATCACCGATCACACCGACGACCCGCACCCGATTGAGCAGCGACGCCGCCACGGAGAAGTGGACCGCCGAGCCACCGAGGGCATCGGCGGTCTGCCCGAATGGGGTATAGACAGAATCGAGGGCGACACTGCCGACGACGAGCAGGCTCATCGATTACATCCGATCCGGGGCGGAGACCCCGAGGAGGGTGAGGCCATTGGCCAGGACCTGTCGTCCGGCACGGGCAAGCAGCAGTCGAGCCCGCTCCGTCGCCTCGGCCTCGCCGAGCACCCGACTCCCGTGATACCAACCGTGCACCACCCGGGCGAGGTCTTCGAGGAAGTTGGTGATCCGGTGCGGCTCGCGCTCACGTCCGGCCCGGGCGACCGCCTCGGGCCATGCCGTCAGGCGCCGGAGCAGGTCGAGATCGGCATCCTCGAGTGCGTCGAGGTCGAGCGAACCCGACACGGCATCCGGGGCCAGTCCGGCGTTGCGGAAGATCCCGCTCAGCCTGGCGTGCGCCATCTGGACGTAGTAGACCGGGTTCTCGTCACTGCGGGCGGTGGCCAGCGCGATATCGAAGACCAGATGGGAATCGCCACGTCGCATCAGGAACCAGTAGCGCGCCGCATCGACGCCGGTCTCCTCGTAGAGGTCCCGCAAGGTGACGAACTCCCCCGAGCGCTTGGACATCTTCACCTCCTCGCCGTCACGGACCACCTTGACCAGCTGGACCAGCGAGACGTCGAACCAGGTGGAGGGGAGGCCCAGCGCCTCCAACGCGCCCCGAAGCCGCGGGATGTAGCCGTGGTGGTCCGCGCCCCAGACATCGATCGCGCGATCGAAGCCGCGATCGTGCTTGTCGAGGTGGTAGGCGATGTCGGGCACCAGGTACGTCAACGACCCGTCCCCCTTTCGGGCCACCCGATCCTTTTCGTCTCCATACCGGGAGGTGCGCAGCCAGAGCGCCCCGTCCTGTTCGTAGGTGAGGTTTGCGGCGGCGAGCCGGTCGAGGGCCGCACGCACCAGCCCGCTGTCGTAGACCTGCTGTTCGGAGGTCATCACGTCGAACCGCACCCCGAAATCGGCCAGCGTCTGGTCCTGCTCCTCGCGCTGCAGCGCGAGCACCGCGGTGCGACAGCGTGCCAATCCCGCCTCGGGGTCGAGGTCCGCCAGCGCCGCACCCTCGGCGGCGAGCATCGTCGCCGCCGCGTCGCGGAGGTAGTCGCCGTGGTAGCCCTGGTCGGGGATCTCGGCCTCACGACCGACGGCCTGCTGCACCCGTGCCCAGAGCGAGGCGGCGGCCCGATCGACCTGCACGCCGGCGTCGTTGATGTAGAACTCGCGGGTCACCTCGTGGCCGGTCCACTGCAACAACGAGGCGATCACGTCGCCGAGCGCCGCGCCGCGACCGTGACCGACATGCAGCGGCCCCGTCGGGTTGGCCGACACGAACTCGACATTGATCCGCTCCGGTTCGACCGCGATCACCCGACCGTAGTCGGGCCCCTCCTCGAGGATCCGGGTGTGCGCGGCGACCAGGCTGTCCGCCGCGAGGCGAAAGTTGATGAACCCAGGCCCGGCGATCTCCACCGCGCTGACCAGCGAGGACGGCAAGTCGAGCTCGGCCAGCACCCGATCGGCCACCCCGCGCGGGTTGACGCCGTCACGGCGGGCCAGCTGCATGGCGAGGTTGGTCGAGAAGTCACCATGGCTCGGGTCGCGGGGCCGCTCGAGTGTGAACTCGACATCGGCCGCGCCGAACCGGTCAGCCACTTCCTCAAGGGCCCGGCGGATGGCGTCGCTCACGCCGAGTCCGCCTTCGGCGGCTTCGCAGCGGGCGCCGCCGACTTCGCCGCCGGCTTCGCCTCGGCACCGCCCTTCGGCTCACTCTTGCTCCCGGCCCCACTGTCGCCGGCCGGCGCGGTCGCGGAGGGGTCCTTGCGCGGTCCCTTGCCGTCCTTGCCATAGTCGGTGATGTAGAACCCGCTTCCCTTGAAGATCAGTCCCTGACCGCCGGAGATCTTCCGCTCTGCCCGCGCCCCACAGCTGGGGCACTTGCTGACCGGGCGGTCACTGATCCGCTGAAAGCGTTCGAAGTCATGGCCCTCGGCGCAGCGGTATTCGTAGGTCGGCATCGATTCCCTTCCAGAGTCCCCAACAGACTGCAACCCTTGAATTTAGCGGGTCCGGAGGGGGGGCTCAACCAGCGAATCGTGCCAACACCCCGGAATCGATGCCGTGGCCGCCCGGGACGCGCACCAGTTCGACCGGCAGGCCACCGTGGCGGAGGCGATCGGCGTCGCCGATGAGGAGCTCGGTCGAGAAGAAGCGATCCTGGTCCCCGATCACCAAATGGGCCGACCCGCCAGCCAATCGGGGGGCGAGCGCCCCTGGATCGACATCTGACGGGCTGGGGGAGCCCCAGCCGACGAGGCGATCCACCGCGCGGCTCGAGGCGGCGACCCAGCGGAAGGCGGTGGCCACCCCCTGCGAGAAGCCGTGGACCTCGAGCCGTCGCCGACCGGCGAGCCAGCGCTCGGCGACCTGATCGAGGTACCCGAGCTGATCCTCGATCTCGTGCTCACGGTCCTCCCGGGTCATCCAGGAGGCGCCGACGGTGCGCAGCCCCTTCGACTGCTGATAGAAACGGGAGAGGCCCTCGGGGGCGACGAGCACCCGGTGTGGCCGAGCCGCCGCCCGAAACCAGTGCAGGATCCCCTGGGCCGTCATGCCGTAGCCATGGAGCACCAGCCACGCCTCGGTGGCCGTCTCGGGATCGCCGAGGAGGGCCACCCGGGCGTGTCGTTGGACCACCAGCGATTCGAACCGCGGTGCGTCCCTCTCAGCCGGCGGCGTGATAGCTGCCCCAGGCGTCACGGAAGAGGTCGCTGATCTCGCCGAGCGTGGCGCGGGCCCGGACCGCCTCGATGATCAAGGGCATCAGCGCCCCATCACCATCGGCCGCCACCCGCAGGGCGGCGAGTGTGGTCTTCACTCGCCCCGCGTCGCGCCCGGAGCGTACCGCCTGCACGCGGGCGACCTGCTCGGTGGCCAACGCGCCAAAGTCGGGGGCGGCAAGGACCGGCGACGTCTCGTCGGTGGTGAACCGGTTGACCCCGACGACGACCTGATCACCCGACTCGACCGCCTGTTGGTATCGCCAGGCACTGTCGGCAATGGCCCGCTGCATGACGCCCATCTCGATCGCTCGCGCCGCGCCACCCGCTGCATCGATGGCGGTGATCAGTTCCCGTGCCTCCTTCTCGATCGCCTCGGTCAGCGATTCGATGTACCAGCTGCCCGCGAACGGGTCGACCGTCCGGCAGAGACCGCTCTCATGCGCGAGGATCTGCTGGGTACGCAATGCCAGGGTCGCGGAGTCCTGGCTCGGCAGGGCCAGCGCCTCGTCGTAGCCGTTCGTGTGCAGCGACTGGGTACCGCCGAGGGTCGCGGCCAGGGCCTGCACCGCCACCCGCACCACGTTGTTCAGCGGCTGCTGGGCCTGCAGCGTCACGCCCCCGGTCTGGGTGTGGAACCGCAGGCGACAGGAGGCGTCATCGGCGTCAAACCGCTCGCGCATCAGTCGGGCGTAGAGCCGACGCGCCGCGCGGAACTTCGCCACCTCCTCGAAGAGGTCATTGTGGGCGGCGAAGAAGAACGAGAGCCGGGGACCGAACCGGGCGAGCGGCACCCCAGCGTCGAGCCCGCGCTGGACATACTCCATCGCGTTGGCGAGGGTGAAGGCCACCTCCTGCACCGCCGTCGCGCCGGCCTCGCGGATGTGATACCCCGAGATCGAGATCGGATTGATGTTCATCTCGGCATCGGCCACGAAGCGGAACAGGTCCGTGACCAGCCGGAGCG
>JAHEFN010000178.1 GCA_024640185.1 Gemmatimonadota bacterium
AGGAGCGCAGTTGACTTCGCTGCCAATGTCACGTCACACCACCATTCATCGTCTCTCGTCTCTCGTCTCTCGTCTCTCGTCCTCACCCCGGCCCCAGCCGGATCGACTCGACATGGCTCCTGACCGGTCGGGTCGCGGCCCAGACAATCGCCTCGGCGACGTCGTCGGGCCGGAGCATCTCGGCACGGCCCGGAAACCCGTCACGGGCGTCGGGGTCGAACGGGTCCCACACCGTGGTGTCGGTGGGCCCTGGTGAGACCAGGGTGCACTGCACCCCGCTCCCCCGGTACTCCTCGACCAGCACCTCGTGCAGCCCTCGCACCCCGAACTTCGAGGCCGAATAGGCGGCGTTCTCGGGAAAGGCCCGGAGGTCGGCCACCGATCCGACCAGCAGGTGACGACCGCTGCCACGCTTCCGCATCAGCGGCAGCAGCCGCCGGGCGATGGCGAATGGTGCCTCGACATTGATCGCCAATTGCTCGCGGAGCAATGCGTCACTGGTCTCCTCAAGCGGAGCGAGCAGGAACCCGCCGGCGTTGTTGACCACCACGTCGGGGATGCCGTGCTCCGCCAGCAAGCGGTCGAGTGCCGCGTCTCGAGCGTCGGGGTCGGCGAGGTCCACGGCGACATCGACAGCGCCCTCAAGGGTCGGTGGCGTGGAGCGCGACATCCGCACCACGGTCGCCCCGAGCCCCGCGAGTCGGATGGCCACGGCGGCACCGATCCCCCGCGAGGCGCCGGTGACCAATGCCAATCGGACGGCGCATGACCCCGGCATCTCAGTGGCCCTCGTATTCGACGTAGTTCCGTGGTGTTTCCCAGAGTCGCACGCGGGCGAGCCGCCCGGCCGGGATGCGAGGGGCCAGCTGCTCCCAGATGAAGACCGCGATGTTCTCGGCCGACGGCAGGCGGTCGGCGAACCAGGCGACGTCGAGGTTCAGGTTGCGGTGGTCGAGCTGCGCGTGCACATGCTGGTCGAACAACGCCCGGAGGATCGAGACGTCGACCACGTAGCCGGTCGCTTCGTCTATCTCGCCCTCGACTTGGAGCTCGACCTCATAGTTGTGGCCGTGATAGTTGAGATTGTTGCAGGGCCCGAAGGTGTCCCGGTTCCACTGGTCGGACTTGGCAGGATTGTGAAGCCGGTGGGCAGCATTGAAGTGGGCACGACGGACAACGAGTGCGCGGGGCATCGCAGAGTCCATGGCAGTGAGGGACAGATACACGAGCGGCGTCGCCTCCCGAAACGGAAGCGGCGCCGCAGTGCCGTAACGATGGCGGGGAGGCGTGCTTTGAAGCCCGGGGAGAAAAGCGCGGCGCCCTCGCCCGGTCTCTCGTCTTCCCCGCGAGGGGCGTGACGGCGGACCGAATATGTGGGCCCATCCTCGGACACGTTGGCTCAAGAACGATGATTCCCCGCCACCGTACGGCTACCGCTATAATACCGACCGGGACCGTGGCGGTCAATCAGCCTCGGCCTCGCCGGCGACGCTCCATGCACGCCATCGACCACCGGCCCTATTCACGAAGGCACCGCCATGCGCGATCTCGTCATTGGCTTCTTGATTCTCGCGGCCTGGGCGGTCCTCCAGTTCGCGGTGCAACCGGAAACAGGCTGGATTCACGTCGGCTTGATCGTCGGCGTCATCATGGTGATTCGGGGCATCGTCCTCAGCGGCGAGTCGACACCACCCTCCTGAGTCCCCGTATCGGGGCTCACCCGAGCGCAGCCGCCCAGGGCCCGGCGATGCGGCGGCAGGCGTCGCGCAATACCTCCGGCGTCGCCACCATCGAAATGCGAATGTAGGGTGCGCCGCCCGGGCCAAAGCCGCTCCCCGGGGTGATCACGATCCGCTCCTCGTCGAGCAGGTGGTTGGTGACGTCCCAGTCGGTGACGCCTTCCGGGACGGGGATCCAGAGGTACATCCCGGCAGGCGGTGGGGTGACCGTCACCCCGGCCTCGGCGAAGCCCGCGACGGCGGCCGCGAAGCGGGCCTGGTAGCCGGCCCGTATCGGCGCGGAGAGTTCCTCGGCGTGCGCGAACGCGAAGGTGCCGGCACGCTGGACCACGGTCGGGCAGCCGTAGCCGACGAGGGTCCGATAGCTGTTGAGTGCGGCGATCACATCGGCCCGCCCACACACCACCCCCAACCGCAATCCCGCCATCGAGAAGTTCTTCGACCCCGAGTGGATCTCGATCGCGACGTCGCGGGCGCCCTCCACTTCGAAGACACTCGGGGCCGGTGCGCCGCGATGCACCAGTTCGCTGTAGGCGATGTCACTGATCAGGATGATGTCGTGGCGACGACAGAATGCCACGGCCTCCACCCACCGGTCGCGGGTCGTGACAGCCCCGGTCGGGTTGTTCGGGAAGTTGAGCAACAGGAACTTCGCTCGCCGTGCCTGATCGACGGGGATCGCCTCGAGATCGGGCCAGTAGTCGTTCTGGCCGAGCACCGGGAGCTGAACCAGCTCGGCCCCGGAGGCTGACACCGCCCGCTCGTAGACGGGATAGGCCACATCGGCGATGAACATGATGTCGCCCGGCTCGCAATACGCCGACACCAGGTGCGCCACCGCCTCCTTGGCGCCGGCCGTCGGCGTCACTTCCGCCGGCACCTCGAGGGTCACCCCGAACCGTCGCGACATGTAGCTGGCGAAGGCCTCGTGGAACGCCGGCTCACCGAACATTCGCGGATAGCCATGGGCGCTCCGGTCCCGGGCGGCCTCGGCAACCGCCTCGACCAGGGCATCGGGCATCGGCTGGTCGGGGGAGCCCAGCGAGAGATCCAACACCGCATGCCCCTCCGCCTCGACCGCCCGCTTCATGTGAATCAAGGTCGTAAAGACATAGGGCTGGATCGACTGAAGGATCGCTGTCGGCTGTGGCACAACACGGCTCCGGGATGGCTGGGGGCGCCGGGATGTTGGTCGGAGAGCGGAAGGGACGCAAGCGCTGCCCCGGTCAGCCCACGCCGGCCACCAGGTCGGGCCGCAGTCCCGCCGCCTCGCGCAGGTAGACATGCCTGGGGGGGATGCCGTTCCAGGGCCGCTGCACGTGCAGCAGGACGCGCAGGCACCGGGGGAGCCCCCCGGGCACCGGGATCTCCGTGGTGCAGAGCAGTGGCACCCCTTCCCAGCCCACCCCACGAGCCGCCTCGGCCGGGAAGCGGCTCACCAGGTCAGGCGTGACCGTGAAGATCGCCGAGATGACCTCCGCCGCGTCCAAGTGGTTGTGCACCCGGAGCGCCTCCAGCAATTCGTGGGTGGCCTCGGTGATCGCCTGCGGGTCATCCGATGGCACCGAGGTCGCCCCACGAATGGCCCGCACGGACGGGATGCGCAGCGTGCGGGCGAGCAGACGTGCGAGCATCAGGCCGCCTCGACGCGCACGGCGGCTCGCCTGGCGAGCACCGCGAAGGTCGTGACGTTGTCGAGCGCGTCAGCGATGTCGTGCGCGAGGACCACGAGTCCGTAGCGCGCCGCGGCACCCTCCGGCGCGATCGCGGCCCGGGTCCAGTCGCGGTCTCTGGCGATCCCCTGTGCCGCACCCGCGGTATCCTCGACCGCCCGTGGCTCGACACGATTGGCGGAGAGCCAGCGGGCACACTGCGCCAACGCGGCCGGGTGCGACTCGACCCATCGCAGGGAAGGAATATCGGCTCCCGGCAGTGCCAGGAGGCAGTGCGCGATCCGCTGCTCGACCCGGTCGACTTCCTCCACGTCGACCGATGCTGCCAACGCTGCCTCGGCCCCGGGCACTGCGCCGATGATCGAGTTCCAGATCGGCAGGAACCCCAGGTCAGCCTGCCCCCTCGCCACCGCCGTGACCACCGCCCCAAAGTCGGCCAGCCCGGTGGTCCGAGCGGTCGGCTGGTGGGCCAGTGCGGCGAGGTGGCTGTAGGCGCCGGGGGCGCCCTGGTAGGCAATGCGCAACATCGTGGACTCCTGGACGGGGAACGGAAAGCGGCCCTCTCGGGAATCGAGAGGGCCGCCGGGACGATCGTTCGCTGCGTTGCTGGACTATCTCGCGCGCCGACCCCCGACCCTCTCAACGAGAAAGGCCGCAAAGGCAAACGGAAAGCGATAGGCGCGAGACATGGTCCGACCAGACTACCGGGGAACGGGTGGTCGGGTCAAGGGTGGGTGGCAAACCGACACCATCGAACCGATTTGGAGGTAGACTATCGGAGCATCCATTCGGAGCCAACCATGAACACGACGCGCCGCACCTTCCTGCGAACCGGCACCCTCGCCTCCCTCGGTGCGTTGACCCCGTCCATCCACGGCCTGGTCGCGCGCTTGATCGGCGAGGAGACCGACGGCCGGTCGCCGATTCGCCATGCGAGTCTCGGCGCTGGAGGCTACGGCCCCCTGATGCGGGCTGGCGCCGAGTTGGACCTGCCCGAGGGGTTCCGGTACTGGATCCTGAGCGAACCTCGCCAGCCGATGTCGGACGGCCGACCCACGCCGGTCGCCTTTGATGGCATGGCGGCCTTCCCGATGCCCAACGGCAACATCCGACTGATCCGCAACCACGAGAACGTCGACACCCCCGATCGCTCGCGCCTCAAGGGCGACCCGGCCCTCGCCTATGACCCGAAGGGCGGCGGTGGGACCAGTTCCCTGGAGGTGCACATTGGCCGCGATGGCACACCAACCCTGGTGCGCGACTTCGTCTCGCTGTCCGGCACCTACATCAACTGTGCCGGTGGGCCGACGCCATGGGGCAGCTGGCTCAGCTGTGAGGAGACGGTGGCTGGCCCGCCGGATGGGTTCGACCGGCCACACGGTTACGTCTTCGAAGTCCCGGCCGGGAGCGAGGTGGAGGTCGCGGCCGTCCCGCTCCCGGCCATGGGACGCTTCGTGCACGAAGCGGTGGCTGTCGATCCCGCGACGGGAATCGTCTACCTGACCGAGGATCAGGGTCGGGCTGGCTTCTATCGCTTCCTCCCCAACCGCCACGGCAACCTGCGCGCCGGCGGGGCGCTGCAGATGCTCCGGGTCATCGACCGACAGCAGTTCGACACCACCCGGGGGCAGACGATCGGCAGGCGGATGCGCTGCGACTGGGTACCGATCGACAACCCCGACCCCACCCCGACCGATATCCGGGAAACCGACCTCGTCTTCCGGCAGGGCTGGTCGCAAGGGGCGGCACGCTTCATTCGCTTGGAAGGCTGTTGGCAGGGCGATGGCGGGATCTTCTTCCACTCGACCTCTGGTGGCGACGCCCAGGTCGGCCAGGTCTGGTTCTATCGCCCCACCGGTGACGACCTCGGTGAGCTCACCCTCCTCTTCGAGTCACCGTCACCGGATATCCTCGACTATCCCGACAACCTCACCGTCTCGCCCCGGGGTGGCATCGTGATGTGCGAGGACGGCGGCGGCGAGCAGTACCTGCGAGGGCTCACCCCCACGGGGGAGATCTTCGACTTTGCCCGGAACACCATGAATCGCAGCGAGTTCTGTGGCGCCTGTTT
>JAHEFN010000179.1 GCA_024640185.1 Gemmatimonadota bacterium
GATACGCCTCCTCGAACGGAATGCCGGCGACCTGGCTGAGCGGGAGGTAGATCCGCAAGGTCACGGCTGCGAGGCAGAGTGCGTAGCTGCGGATCATCCACTCACGATGTGAGGCAATGTCGCCGGTCCGCACCCGATGGTACGCCATCGCCGAGGTGGTCAGCCAGAGCACTGCCAGCATTCCGAAACCGAAGTGTCCCGTGATCCCGCCACTCGATTCGGGGGCGAGCAGGAGGGCCGAGACACCCCCGAACGCCACGGTGACGAGGTAGAGCTTGCCGAGCGTGCGGTGCAGGGCGGTTCGTTGCAGACGGATCCGGCGGCTGAACTGCAATCCCCCGACCAGGAGGGCGACCCCGCCTCCCAGCAGGTGGCCGTAGGTCCGGAGCGGCTTCTCGGCGAAGAGCTGCACCACGAACGACTGCCGCATCCCGGGGATGAGCGCGCTGTAGATGGCATAGATGGCGACCAGGACGGCCAGCACGACCATCATGACCCAGGCGGACTTGCGAACCATAGGTATCACCCCCGTTTCCATGGTGCCCAGGCGCTCAGCGCCCCGGCACCGAGCAGCACCGAGGCAGGAACGATCAACGGCGACTCGGAGAGCTGCCCACCGCCGGTGCGGAGGAACGCCACCGCCATCAGGATGAACCCAGCCCCCAGAAAGAGATTGGTCCAACGACGCACCACCTGCCGCGGGTCGCTCCGTTCGGGCCAGCCAAACGCGACGATCGCCAGCAGGATGTTGGCGACGCCACCGAGCATCACGAGATAGGCGAGGATCGTCACGGCTGGGCGGAGTCGGTGTGGGTGGCAAGGAAGTCGAGCATGATGGCCCCCAGGATGAAGACGAGCACCGTCAGGGGTGCATGCCCTACCGCGACTCCCCGAACTCGTTGATGTCGAGCAGGAAGTCCCGGCCATCGGTGACCACCAGCCGATTGTTGACCGTCTGGTAACTGAGCTCGGCGATGACCACTTCACGGGGAATCACGATCACGATGAAGCCATCCTCACCGACGGAGAAGATCCTGGTGCGGAGGTCGGGTCGCTTGCGGTACTCGTTGGCCCCCTGACTGAAGACAAAGGCGTAGCCCTCGAGCCGGTACAGCCCACCGTCGATCGCCGTGATTTCACCCGCGAAGTGCCGACGGACGTCGGTGTCGAAACGACGTCGGGTGATGATGTGCAGCTTGTCACCAACGACGACGACGGTGTCTGGCATGGTTGGATCTCCCTGGAGGACCGAGGTGGGCGATCATGGAGTCTAGCCTTTTCCGTCGCCCAGGTGTGCTGCCAGCGCCTGATGCACCTGCCTCGCCTTGGCTCGGTTGCTCCCGCTCCAGTCGATCGGGACGTCGGGGGCGAAGCCTTCGATTTCATTCTGGCCGTCGGCGCGGTAGCGGGCACAGTCGGGCGCCCAGACCGTCAGGTCGAGGTGCTCGAGGTAGAGTGGAATCCCGCCCGCCACGAAGCCGCAGCCGGCCCCCAAGGTGCGCTCACCGAGGAGGGTCGCGGCGCCGTTGGCCTGGAGCAGCGAGACGAACTGCTCTGAC
This sequence comes from Gemmatimonadota bacterium, assembly GCA_024640185.1. Lineage (GTDB taxonomy): Bacteria > Gemmatimonadota > Gemmatimonadetes > Gemmatimonadales > GWC2-71-9 > Palsa-1233. Next base: position 1,560 of record JAHEFN010000179.1, read on the forward strand.
GCCGAGGCGGTGTTGCCGTCGATCACCACGAACAGCGGCCCGGTCCAGGCCCCCTCCTCGAAGGAGGCATCGAGCGGTTCGAAGAGCGTGGCCCGGGCGGGGACGTCGGCCAGCGACCCCGGCGGGAGGTAGTCCACCGCCCCGCACGCCGGGCCGAACACCAAAGGTGTGCAACCGGGCCGGGCCCCGGCCTCCCGGAAGAGCGGCGTCAAGTCGCACGGAGCGTTGACGGCGTCCAGCCGCGCGGCCACTGCGCTGCCGGCTTCCTGCAGAACGTCGCGGCTCGCCTCGGAGAGGCCCGAGTCGGCGATGAGGGTCCGCAAGAACGTGAGGTCGCGCTCGAGCCACACCGCATGATGGGGATGGCGAACCACGCCGACCGGCGGGCATGCGAGCAGCGGCGGCGCGAAGACCCTGGGCGCCACGGCGGCCCAGTCGGTGCCACCACCGTTGCCGGTGATGTCGACCACCATGGCATCGACGCCGGCGTCGCTTAGCGCGCTGGCACCCTCGGCGAGGTAGCCGAGCAACCGGGTCATCACCCGCTTGCGGAACCCCCACTGGCAGGAGCCGTCACACGGCCCGTCGAGTTCGGCTGCGAAGGCCGGCCAGAGCGGTGCGGCAACCTCGGGGTAGCGGTCGTCGCCGAACTGGGCGATCCGCACCACGCCCACCGTCTGCTCGCCGACGGTGAAGGTGCCCCACGCGAACGGGTTCTCCTCCGAGGGGGTGACAGCTGCGAAGCCGGGCAACTTGTCGAATCCAATAGTGAAGTCGTGGCCCGTTCGACCGAAGCCCATCGCGTCGAGTGCCTCGTCGGTCGAGGTCGTCGCCGGGAGCCCCGGATCCGGAGTGCCGGGATTGCCTGGTGAGCGGTCATCGCCGTTGGCGGTGTGGAAGTGCGGGTCGTCGAACGCCGCCACGAATCGCGAGATGATCTTCCGTGCCGCTCGTCGACTGCCGGCGTCACCGAGTGCGGCCCGCGTCTCGAGATAGAGGGCGTGGGTGTCGACCCCTCGCTCGTCGTGAATCCACTGCAGGTTGGCGTGAGCCGCCGCAAGGTGATCCACCATCAGCTCGAAGTCACCGAGCCACGATTGCTGTTGAGCGGGCGTGGCTGGCGCACAGGCGGCGATGGTCAGGAAGACGACGGGGAGTGCCAGACGGCGCATCGGGGCCTCGGCTCGGAGAGGGTGGGACCGAGCAGGACGTACGATGGGGGCGCCACGGGGTTTCATTGTGACACGCGGACCGACTCTTCACCCAATTCGCCGAGCATCTCGGCCAGGGTGCCGGGAGTGCGGTGCAGGACGGACATCGCGGAATCGAGGGTGAAGGAGCTCACGGCGTGTTCCTCAGGTGATGAAACATCCCAGTTCCCTTCCGGGGACTACTGCCCAGCTGCCTGAGTGCCTCGCGAGCCGGATGGTACATCCCTCACCGAACCCCCACCGATCGCCCCGACAACCGACGGAGATGGAAACGATCGCAGTCTCGTTGCTGAACATCGGTCTCCCGAGGTAGAGGATCATCCCCGGCTTGAGTTCGGAACGCCCATCCGCCCAACTGCATCGGACGATCTCGCCAGCGACCCTGAGCGGCAGTCCGCGCTCCGAGGCCAGGCGCGCCACGACCGGCGACGGTGCTGAATCCGGCGGTGGCCCGTTGTCGACGCAGTTGGCCAATAGAGGGATGCCGCAGCTCTTGTGGAGAAGCGGATCGATCACCGTCGGCTTCCCGTTGCCTGGCTCGTACCATTCCACCGCGGCGCGAAGCACGGCGAGTGTGTCGTCGGTGGTCTGGGCATGGAGCGGCCCGGCGCCCAGGGCCAAGGCGAGCAGGCACACGAGGATCCCGAGCGGTCGGCCCCGCTCGATGCCGTCACGATCGGTCAGGGTGTCGCTCCGATCTGGCGGTGCGGCGTGCCACCGCACTGGCGCGCAGGATCCGGATGCCCCCCGACAGGACCAGCATGCCGATCCCGGCACCCGCGATGAGGTCCCAGAGCGGCCTCGACGTGACGGCCACCAACACGCCGCTGACGATGACCGCCAGGTTGGCGAGCACGTCGTTCTGGGAGAAGATGTAGCTCGCCCGCATGTGGACGCCCTCGTCCCGGTGTCGCGCGACGGCCCGGAGGCAGATGGCGTTGGCGACCAGGGCCACGGCGGCCACGACGATCATGTACGTGGGCTGGGGAGTGCTGCCGACGAGAAATCGCCGGGTGACCTCGAGCAGGGCCACGGTGCCGAGGGTGAGCTGGAAGATCCCCGAGAGGGCGGCCGTCCGGACCCGCCCGCCGACGGTGCTGAAGACCGCCACCAGCGAGAGGCCATAGACGAAGGCATCGGCCAGCATGTCGAGGGAGTCGGCGATCAGGCCGGCCGATTCGGCGAACCACCCCGCGCCGAACTCCGCGACGAACATCGCGGCGTTGATGCCGAGCACGAGGCGGAGGGTGCGGGCCTGCAGGGAGGCTGTCATGGTCCCCCAATTCTACCCCTCGGTCCGCCCGCCTGCCGGGTATCTTTGGGGGATGATCGAACACCCAGACCTGACCCTCGCCCTGCTCGATGAACTGAGCGAGGTGCTGCGCGACGACATCGCCCGGCTGGAGCGACGTATTGCGCACCTCAAGGCCAACGCCACCGTCGAGCTCGATCAATCTGCCGTCGGTCGGGTCTCCCGGATGGACGCCCTGATCAATCAGGGGCTCGCGCAGGCCAGTGACCAGCGCGCGGCCACCGACCTCCGCGATGCCGTCGATGCGCTGGCCCGAATCGCCGACCAAACCTACGGTTTCTGCATCGGTTGCCGGGAGCCGATCCCGGTGGCACGCCTCGAGGCGATGCCCGAGACGCGTCACTGCTCCAGCTGCGGCTAGGGCCTCAACCGCTCCACCAACCAGTCAGTCAGCATCCCCAAGACTTCCGGCACGACCTTGTTGCTGGCGAGCCGGTTGTAACCACCGGGCTGTCCGTCGGGGTCGTGGATGAAGAGGTGGTTGAGCTCAGGGAAGACCTGCATGGTGACGTCGGTGTTGCCGCCGCTCCGGATGGCGTCGGCCAGCTCCGGTGCCTGCTCGACCGTCACCTGACGGTCGGTGGAGCCGTGGAGGATGAGCACCGGCGTCTTGACCTGACGCGCGGTGGCGAGTGGGTCGTAGTCGGCGAAGAAGCGCAGCCAGGGATCGGTCTTGAGCAGCGACTCGAGCGAATCCTGGGCGACGGCATACATCGAGTCGCGGGACTCCGGTGGGAAGGTGCTGTCGTTGTCGATCGCCTGGCGCTGTTGAAAGCGAAGGATTTCGGCGCCGGTCTGTGACGGGCCCGCCATCAACACCGCGCCTTTCAGCGCCGGGTCGGTGGCAGCGATCATCGGCGCGATCAAGCCGCCCTCGCTATGCCCGACGAGGGCGAGACGGCTGCCGTCGATCTCCGGCCGAGTCCTGAGGAACGCCAAGGCGGCCCGAATGTCGTCGGCATTGTCGGCACTGGTGCCGCGCGTGCCGCCAGAAGCACCCACCATCCGATCGTCGAGTCGCAGCACGGCAATGCCCCGGCGTCCGAGGGTGTCGGCCACCTGCCGGAACGGCCGATAGCCACCAGCCACTGGGATGTACTCGTCGCGGTCCTGCTGGCCGCTGCCGGTGATGGTCACGACCGCCGGCACTGGCCCGGTGGCGTCTAGAGGGACCGTGAGGGTCCCGCCGAGGGTGATGCCGCCAGGCCCCTCAAGGGTGACCTCGGTGGCGGTGTAGGGGGCGCCGGCCGGCGCGGAGTAGTCCGGCCGGCCGAGGGTCAGGGTCGCCGCCTCGGCCCCGGCGACCCTGGTCACCTCGATGCGCTGGGTTGGCAGGGCCGCGCCGAGAATTCTGCCGTCGGCGTCGACGTGGAGCAGGTGACGCTGTCCGGCGATCACC
>JAHEFN010000180.1 GCA_024640185.1 Gemmatimonadota bacterium
TCGGGACGTATCGTCCCAAGGATGCCACCGACAACGTGACGGTGGATCTCGACAAGGCTCGTGAGTGGCTGGCCAAGGGAGCAACGCCGACCGAGACGGTCGCCGCGCTGCTCAAGAAGGCCGGTCTGTAACTCGCGATGACTGACGTGACCCCGGCACCGATCGTGGTCGGCCGGGTGCGCAAGCCGCACGGGCTGAAGGGTGAGTTGGCGATCTTCCCGCTCACCGACAGTCCAGACGAGGTCTTCACCGTGGGGCGCGAGCTCCGGGTGCTCAACCTCGGTGGCGAGCAGGTCGGCCTGGTGACCCTGGCGGGATCCCGCAGCTTCCACCGCGAGTGGCTGGTGCGCTTCACCGGGTACGCCGACCGCACGGCGGTTGAGGACTTCCGGCAGCACTTCCTCGCCTCGACGCGCGAGGAGCTGCCGGCGCTCGGGGAGGGTGAGGTCTACGAGCGTGATCTCGTCGGCTTCGCGGTGCGGGACGAGTCGGACACACCGCTCGGCATCGTCTCGGAGGTCTACGAGTTGCCCACGGGACTGGCCATCGAGGTCCAGGGGCCGAAGCGGGAGTTCCTGCTGCCGTTCAGGGCAGAGTTCGTGAAGCACACCGACCGCGAGGGTCGCCGGCTGGTGGTGGCGGTTCCCGACGGACTGCTCGACTGAGGTCGGCATGCTGAAGGTCAACGTGGTCTCGCTCTTCCCGGATGCGATGGCGCCCTACTTGGCGGCCAGCATCCCGGGGCGCGCGGCGGCGGATGGGTTGGTCGAGTACCGGTGGGTGCCGTTGCGGGACTTTGCCCACGATCGGCACCAGACGGTGGATGATGCCCCGTTCGGGGGCGGGGCCGGGATGGTGCTCAAGGCGGCCCCGATCCTCGAGGCGGTCGAGTCCATCGGGGTGCGCCAGGGACCGGTGGTGGTGATGTCGGCGCGTGGCCGGCGATTCGGTCATGACGATGCGGTGCGCTACTCGATGGCTGAGGATCTCACCATCGTCTGCGGACACTACAAGGACATCGACCAGCGGGCGGTCGAATTGCTCGGCGCTGAGGAGGTCTCGATCGGCGATTTTGTCCTCTCGGGTGGGGAGCCGGCGGCCCTCTGCGTCATCGACGCGGTGGTCCGACTCCTCCCCGGAGCGATCGGCGATCATGAGTCGGCCAGTTCCGACTCGCACTACGAGGGGCTGCTCAGCCCACCGAGTTACACCCGACCCGCGGAGGTTCGCGGTGAGACGGTGCCCGAGGTCCTGCTCTCGGGAAACCATGCGGCGATTGCCGCGTGGCGACAGCAGGAGGCCGAGAGGCTGACGAAGGAGCGACGGCCCGACTTGTGGGCCGCGTTCATGGCAACGGAGCGCCAGGATGACGGCGCGAAGTCCTGACACCACACCCGCGGTGGCCGCGGAGAGGGAGGTTCTGATGGGCATGGAAATCGTGGAGCAACTCAATCATGTCGGCCTGCGGGACGATGTGCCGAAGTTTGATGCGGGTGACACCGTCAAGGTGATGGTGAAGGTGCGGGAAGGCGAGAAGACCCGTCTGCAGGCGTTCGAGGGTGTGGTGATCGCCCGGCGCGGCGGCGGCGTCAACGAGACCTTCACGGTCCGCAAGGTGTCGGCCGGGATCGGTGTCGAGCGGATCTTTCCGCTCCACTCCCCGATGTGGGCGGCCATCGAGGTGGTGCGCCGCGGTCGGGTCCGCCGAGCCAAGCTCTACTACCTGCGCAAGCTCAGCGGCAAGGCTGCCCGGATCCGGGAGAAGCGGGACCGGTAGGGCGCGCAGTGTCGCGTGAGAACAACGATGGGGCTCCGTGATGCACGGGGCCCCTCTCGTTTGCCCCCCCGGCTATCCTCGCTGGCCCATCGCCCGTAAGTTCTGTGATGCCCCCACCATCCGATTCTGCCCAACGATTCCACTTCGGCGGCCTGCTTGGTCTTGGCTTCGTCACCGACCTGCTCGACACCCTCGGCGTCGGCTCGTTTGCGACCACCTCGACCGTGCTCAAGCTCGGCAATATCGTCGAGGATGACGAGATTCCGGGCACCCTCAATGTCGGGCATGCGCTGCCGACCTTTCTTGAAGGGGTGCTCTTCATCACCGTGATCCAGGTCGAGTCGCTGACCCTGATCCTGATGATCACCGCCAGCGTGATCGGCGCCTGGTTCGGTGCCGGACTCGTGAGCCGGCTGCCGAAGCGTGCCATCCAGTTGGGGCTCTCGGCCGCGCTGCTGGCGACGGCGCTCTTCATCTTCCTGCGACAGGTGGAGGTCTTCCCGCCCGGCGGCGATGCGCTCGGCCTCAGTGGCTTGGCGCTGGTTGTGGCCGTGGTCGTCAACGGCTGGATCGGGGCCTTCACCACCCTGGGCATCGGCAACTACGCCCCCTGCATGGCCTTGGTCTCACTGCTCGGGATGAACCCCACGGCGGCGTTTCCGATCATGATGGGGTCGGCGGCCCTGATCCTGCCCGTGGCGGCGACCCGGTTCATCCGTTCCGGCCGCTTCAGTCGTCGCACCGCCCTCGCCCTCACGATCGGCGGGATCCCCGGGGTCCTGGTCGCCGCGCTCGTCATCAAGTCATTGCCACTCGACGCCGTCCGCTGGTTGGTCGTCGGTGTCCTGCTCTACACCTCCGTCGTCATGTGGCGTTCGGCGCAGGCCGACGCCCGGGAGCTCGCCTCATGAAGATTCGCGCCATCCGTGCCTACCAAATCGACCTCCCCCTGCATGAGGGGAGCTACAAGTGGTCGGGCGGCAACACGGTGTCGGTGTTCGACTCGACCGTCGTGGCAGTGGAGACCGATGATGGCCTCACCGGGTGGGGAGAGGTGTGTCCTCTGGGGCCGGCCTATCTCCCGGCGTACGCGCGCGGTGCCCGGGCCGGCATCGCCGAGATCGCCCCGCAACTGATCGGTGCCGACCCGATCGCGCTCGACGAGCTCAACCGGCGGATGGATGCCGCCATGCGCGGTCATCCCTACGTCAAGTCGGCCATCGACATGGCGTGCTGGGATCTCCTCGGCCAGGTGGCCGGGTTGCCGGTGGCCACCTTGCTGGGTGGCCATGTCGGCGAGGACTTCGTGCTCTACCGGGCGATCTCCCAGGAGGCGCCGGACGCGATGGCGGCCAAGATCGCCGGCTATCGAGCCGAGGGATACCGCCGCTTCCAGCTCAAGGTGGGTGGCGATCCCGACACCGACATCGAACGGATCCGGGCCGCCGCCGCCGTGCTCGAGCGGGGCGACAAGCTGATCGCCGATGCGAACACCGGCTGGAGTCAGCACGAGGCGATGCGGGTGGCCGACGCGGTGCGCGACGTCGACGTCTACATCGAACAGCCATGCTATTCCTACGAGGAGTGCCTCGCGGTACGACGGCACACCAACCGGCCCTTCGTGATCGACGAGGTGGTCGACGGGATCGACATGGTGGTCCGCGCCATCGCCGACCAGGCGATGGACGTCATCAACCTCAAGATCTCCAAGGTCGGCGGCCTCACCCGGGCCCGGCAGATTCGCGATCTCTGTGTCTCGATGGGGATCGCCATGACCATCGAGGACACCTGGGGCGGCGACATCACCACCGCGGCGATCGCCCACCTTGCCCACAGCACCCCCGAACGCCTCCTCTTCACGTCGACCGACTTCAACTCCTACGTGACGGTGGCGTTCGCCGATGGCGCGCCGCAACGGAAGCATGGTCGGATGTCGGCCTCGCGTGAGCCTGGCCTCGGCGTCCGGCCGATGATGGATGTGCTGGGGGAGCCGGTCTTTGCGGTAGACGATCGACGATAGACGAGAAGGTCGACCAGCGGGGTGGGAACGCACGCGCCGGCCTCCTTGATCGATGGCCGGCTCTTCCCACTCTCCGTTCTCCGGTCTCTGTTGCCCTGCTGCGAGCCGGCACCAACTCGATTCACGAAGCTCGGATTCGCCGCACTCGGTCTCTCCGTGTGCGGGCGGGTGACGCGCGGCGAACAACCGATCTTCGATCATCGAGGGTGCCGCTCTCCGCTGGGCCCGCAGGGCGTCCAACTCCGCGGCCGTTCTCCGGTCTCGTCTATCGTCTTCCGTCCATCGTTCCTAGCTTGATCCATGCCCTCGACACCTGATCTCCTCCTGCACGAGCGCGTGGCTTGGTCGTCCGGCCGGCTGTTGATCGGTGTCGACGAGGTGGGTCGTGGCCCGTTGGCTGGCCCGGTCGTGGCGGCGGCGGTGGTCTTCGCCTTCGACCATCCCGGGATCGAGGGGGTGCGGGACTCGAAGGCGGTCAAGCGACCAGCCGAGCGGCAGCGGCTCGCGGCCCGGGTCCGCTCCGAGGCGTTGGCGATCGGGCTGGGTGCGGCGAGCGTGACCGAGATCGCCCGGTTCAATATCCGCAGGGCGACCGCCCTCGCGATGCGTCGGGCGGTGGAGCGGTGTCATGCTGGCCTCGAGGACCAGGCGAGCGTCACGGTCCTCGTCGATGGCCATCGGGTGCCCGAACTCGGCCATGCCCACGAGTCGTTGGTGAAGGGCGACGCCCATTGCCATGCGATTGCCGCGGCCGCGATCGTGGCCAAGGTGCTCCGCGATCACCTGATGGGGTTGCTGGCCGTCCGCCGGCCCGGTTACGGCTGGGAGAGCAACGTCGGCTATGGCTCCGCGGGACACATCGCCGCGCTCCGCGAGCTGGGGATGACCCCCCACCACCGCGAGCAATTCTGCCGAACGGCGGTGGGGCAGGTGGAACTGTTGTAGGCCAACGGCCCACGGACTGCTGCGCACACCCAACAGGTTGTAGCCCTTTCCCTACAGTCCAGGTGGGGCGACTCCCACTAACTCCTTGTCACATAGACACTTGTATTTTCTTGGTTTGTGGTCCGTATTTTGCCGTTTTGGTGGCTAAATCTTCTCACGCCCAGAGGAAAGTCGCATGTCGAATCCGTTCCGCACTCGCTCCATGCTCGGACTGGCCCTTCTGACCGCGTTCGCCCTGATCGTTGCCCCGTCGGCCGCCAACGCCCAGAGTTGGACCGACTGGACCTCGGGGAGCGGCAGCACGATGGACGGCACCCTCTTTGGTCAGGCCGTGAATTGGACCGGCACGACGGCCGGTGGGCAGTTCTCGAGTGGGTCCACTTGGGGTTCGTGTTGCAGCGGGAGTCCTGCGGGCGGGAACTACTTCGCTCCGGGTGGCACATACACTCAGAATGGCCTCACCGCGCCGGGAGTCGGCTTCATCCAGCTGATTGGTGCCGGTAGTGGGACGATCACCTTCGCCACCGCGGTCGTCAATCCGTACCTTGCCTTCATCAGTACCGGTCAGCCAAGCCTTCCGGTGACGTTTTACTTCGGCGACTCCTTCACGGTGCTCTCAAATAACAACGCCGGCTGCGATGCCTACTGGGGCTGCGGATCGTACTCGGTCTCCGGGAACAATCTCACTGGCAATGAGTTCAGCGGCACGAT
>JAHEFN010000006.1 GCA_024640185.1 Gemmatimonadota bacterium
CTTCCATCTCGCCTTTCCCGTCGATGATCTCACCGCGGCGCGGCGCTTCTACGGCGACCTCCTCGGCTGCCCCGAGGGTCGCTCGTCGGACCAGTGGATCGACTTCGACTTTCATGGCCATCAGCTCGTCGCCCACCTCGCCCCCGACGAATGTCGACCGGCGGCCACCAATCCTGTCGACGGCCATGCGGTTCCGGTGCGGCATTTCGGCGTGGTGCTCGCGTGGCAGGCGTGGCACCAACTCGCCGACCGGTTGCGCGAGGCGGGCATCGACTTCATCATCGAACCCGGTATTCGCTTCGCGGGACTGCCCGGTGAACAGGCCACGATGTTCTTCCTCGACCCCGCCGGCAACGCGCTGGAGTTCAAGGCGTTCCGCGACCCGGCCCAACTCTTCGCCACCTGAGGTGCCTGTGACTCGAGGATGGATCCTGACCCTGGCCACGCTGGTACCACTGATGCCCATCACGGCGCAGCAGCCGTCGGTGTCTCCGTGGCCCGAACGCCTCGCGATCGCGGCACAGTACCGAGTGTCGAGCATCACCACCCGACGCTTCACGCAGGACCACTTCCGCCGGGCGATTGCCCCGTCACTGGCATCGGGGGCGTTCGAGGTGACGGAGGTCGGCCGATCGATGCAGGGACGACCGCTCACCACGGTGACCTTCGGGACCGGCCCGGTGACCGTCTTTCTGTGGTCGCAGATGCACGGCGACGAGGCGACCGCCACCATGGCGCTGGCCGACATCTTCGCCTTCCTGGCAGACGATGCCCCGAACGCCCTCCGCGACCGCCTGTCGCGGGCACTCACGGTCACCTTCCTGCCGATGGTCAATCCCGATGGTGCCGAGATCTTTCAGCGCCACAACGCCGCCGGCATCGACATCAATCGCGATGTGCGCCGTCTCGCCTCACCGGAAGCACGCACCCTCAAGGCGGTTCGCGACCGGATCGAACCCGACTTCGGCTTCAACCTTCACGATCAGTCGGCCCGGGTGCAGGTGGGGCCCGGTGGGGCCCAGGCGGCGATTGCCCTGCTCGACCCCGCCGCCGACGAGGAGCGATCCTATGGGCCGGTGCGGACCCGAGCCCGGCAGGTGGCGGCTTTTCTCGCCCGTGACTTTGCCAACGCGATCCCGGGTCGGATCGCCCGCTATGACGACACCTTCAATCCCCGAGCGTTCGGCGACCTGATGCAGGCCTGGGGGACCAGTACGGTGCTGATCGAGAGCGGCGCCCTCCCCGACGACCCCCAGAAGCAGGAGCTGCGGAGCCTCAATGCCGCCGCGATCCTCGGTGCCCTCGACGCCATCGCGACCGGGAGCCTCGACGCCGAAGACCCCGATCAGTACCAGTCGCTGCCGTTCAACAGCGGTGGGGCCTATGACCTGCTGCTGACCGGCGCCACCCTGGTCCTGCCGGGAGTCGGTGCCCTCCGTGCCGACGTGGCGGTCAATTTCGACGATTCGGTCGCCCGCATCGGCGCCACGATCCGCGAGGTGGGCGACCTCACCGCCGCGACCGCGATGGATACCCTCGATCTCTCGGGGCGATTCCTCCACGTCACCCCCGACGTCATGACCATCTCGAGTGGTGGCGGCTGGTTGCCGATCGGCTCGACGGCCCGGTTCGTGGTGCGCGAGACCGCTGACCCAACCTCTCCGGAACTCTCTCGCCTGCCATGAGGCACCGATGTCGTGTCTGGGAGAGCATCGACGCATAGCATGGAGGATCCCGGGAGAGAGCGGCGCGACTCGCGCCATCTCGATCTTGGGGTACATTTAGGCGTTCCCCACATCCCTTCTCCATTGCCCACGAGGTCACCATGACGTCTCGTCGCTCCTTCCTTGGCATCCTTGGCGCAGGTGCCGCGCTGCCCTCCCTCGCTCCGTCGCTCCTCCAGGCCGAGACGGGGCCGAGCCCGGTTTCGGCCGACTGGGACATGTCGTGGGTCAAGAAACTGACCGGCGCGCATCGGGCCGTCTTCGACGCCCCCGAGGTCAGTGATGGCCTGCCGGTGGTGCGTGCCTGCCTCTGGGGCAATCAGTACGCGGAGGTCTACAACACCAGCCCCAGCGACACCAACGCCGTGCTGGTGTTGCGCCACAACGCCATCTCGCTGGCGTTCGACGACAGCTTCTGGGCCAAGTTCCCGCAAGTCGGCAAGGACGCCGGACTGGGCGATGCCGTGACACGCAACCCGGTGCGAACCGCCTACCCCGATGTCCCGGAGCCGTGGCGCTCCCTCAATCTCGAGGCCTTCCGTGAATCCGGCGGCATCATCCTCGCCTGCAGCCTCGCGTTCGGTCTGGTGGCCGTGCCGATGTACCAGGAGGCCGATGGCAGCAGCGCGGAAGCCGCCACCGCAGAGGCGACGTCTCACCTGCTTCCCGGGGTGATCATGATGCCGTCCGGGTTCTTCGCGGCTGGACGCGCCCAGGAAGCCGGCTGTCAGTTCATCCCCGCCAGCTAGCCCGCGGTTGACACCTCCGAGGTCAGGCAGCGTATTCTTCCGAGTACGCTGCCTTTCTCTTGCCACGAGTGAACCATGACCTCACGCCGCAACTTCCTCGGCATCCTCGGTGCCAGCGCCGCCGTGCCGATGCTGCCACCGCCCTTCCCGACCAATGACGACCTGAAGCCAATCAGTGCCGAATGGGACATGTCGTGGGTCGACCGTGTCGCCAAGCCGCACAAGGTGGTCTTCGACGCCCCCTCGGTCGACGACGGTGGCGGGGTGTGGCGATCAGTGCTCCTCCGGGACGAGTACAAGGAGGTCTACGGCACCCTCCCGGACCAGATCGCCTCGGTGTTGGTGATTCGCCACTCGGCCATCGGGCTGGTGATGGACCACGCATTTTGGGCCGACGGCAAGGCCGGCGAGATGACGGAGACCAAGGGCCGTGATGGCGAATGGGCCACCCGCAATCCCGTGGGGCCGCCCGCCGAGGACGCCCGCCCCGGTGCGGTCAAGTACACCCTCCCCGGCTTCATCGCCGACGGCGGCATCGTGTTGGCCTGCGGTCTGGCCTTCAACAACATGGTGGTCGGAGCCTACCGACGCGAAGGGGTCTCCCGCGAGGAGGCCCGCGCCGAGGCACTGACCCACATGCTCCCCGGCGTGATCATGCAGCCGAGCGGATTCTTCGCGGTCGTCCGGGCCCAGCAGGCGGGCTGTGTGTTGTTCAACAACGGGTAGACCGGGGATGTCATGGCCACCAGGCGGGTCCCCGCCTGGTGGCTGCTGCTCGCAACGAGAAAGGCACCCTCGGTGAGCCAGGATCGTTTCTGAGCCGCGCGTCACTCGCCTTCGCGGGGAGAGACCGAGTGCGGCGAGTGCGATCTCGATGAACCGCGTGGGTGCCTCCCTCGTTCAGGACGAGCATCCGGACGGAACAACAACCGCGCCACACGACGATCTGCCACCGACGCTACTTCCGGTCCTTGAAGGTGTCATAGAGCTCGCTGTGCTTGGTGCCCAGTGGCACGTCGCGTCCGTCGATGAACAGGTACCGCGTGTCGGTTCGTGCCTCGAGGAGGTCGCCGGTGGTGACCACCAGGTTGGCCATCTTGCCCACCTCGAGCGAACCGAGACGATCGGCCACCCCGAAGATCTCGGCCGGCCAGAGGGTGACCGACTTGATGGCGTCCTCATGGCTCAGCCCGAACGCCGCAGCCATGCCGGCCACGTAGGGCAGGTTTCGCACATCGGGGTTGCCTTCGCCGGAGGTGATCGCAAAACGGACCCCGGCGGCGGCGAGTTTCGCGGCGGCGGCGAAGTTCGCATCGTACGGATCATCGTCCCGGCTGGGGAGCGACAGGGTGTTCGAGAACAGCACCGGCACCTTGTGCTCGACCAGATACTCGGTCATCCGCCAGGCATCACGAGCCCCAACGATGATCGGGGAGAGGCCCTGTTCCTCGGCGAACGCCACCGCCTCCTTGATCTGCGACTCCGACTCGGCCGGGAAGATCACCGGCATCTCGCCCGAGAGCACCGGGAGCAGCGAGGCGAGGACGAGGTCGGTGTCCAGCCTTGGCAGCGAGGAATCTTCGGCGTGGGCCGCGACCGCGGCGCCGTAGGCATTCGCGTCGGCAAGGAGTTGCTTGAGCGAATCGAGCGGTGACATCCCGCCCGCTGGCGTGGGCGTCTGCCCGCCGCCGAATCGACCACCACCGCCGCCGCGACCGCCGCCCTGACTGGGCAGCTGGATGACGGAGGCGACCCGGGGCACCACCGCCATCCCGGGGGCGGTGTAGCCGGCGAGGTTGATGAGTGCGGCCTGACCGGAAAGGATGCTCCCTCCGGGCCGGGAAACCACGTGGGTGATGCCCACCACCCGCGTCACCCCGATGTGGGCCGAGTGCGGATTGATGCCCCAGATCGCCTGGGCATTGGGATTCCAGTTGCCGGTCTCGGCATTGTCGATCGTGGCAGCGGCACCGCTCGAACCGATCTCGGTGAGACCCATGTCGGTGCCGGCATCCATCATCCCCGGATAGACCGAAAGGCCGCTGCCGTCGATGACCCTGGCACCCGTTGGCACCGCGACACCGGCGCCGACGGCCTGGATCACCCCATCGGCGATCACGAGGGTGCCACGGGCAATTTCGGCGCCCACCACGGGAACAATCCGGGCATTGACGATCGCCACGGTTGCCCGGGGACCGGGTTCGGGATTGTAGGACCCGAGTTGTGCCGAGAGCACCGTGGGCAGGAGCAAGAGGGCGGCGGCGACCGCATGCATGGCGGGGCGGATCATCGGGACACCTCGGCGCTGGGATCGGTCGACGGCGGTCCACCACGACCGGCCCCGCGACTTGGAGTGGGGAGCGTGTTGGGTTCGGCCGCCTCGAGTTCGGCGCGCTCGGCGATCAGGGCCTCGCGCATCGCGGCGTCCTTCTCCCTGCTGAAGAGCACTTCGCCATCGATGAAGGTGGCGTCGACGCTGGAGTAGACCGACAGCGGGTGACCATTCCAGATCGCCACGTCGGCGTCCTTGCCGACCTCGATCGAGCCGACGCGGTCGGCGATGCGCAGCTGCCGTGCGCCGTTGATGGTGATCGTGGCCAGCGCCTCGTCGTCGGTGAGGCCACCGTAGCGCACCAACTTGGCGGCATCGATGTTCAGCCGCCGCGCGCGACCGTCATCGTCGGAATTGATCGTCGACAACACCCCGGCGCGCATGGTCACGGCCACGTTGTACGGGATCGCATCGTAGGCCTCGATCTTGTAACCCCACATGTCCGCGAACGTTGACATCCCCGCACCGTGCGCGGCGATCTCCGGGGCAATCTTGTAGGCCTCGAGGGCGTGCTGGAGCGTCGCGATCCGGAAACCGAACTCCTTCGCCACCTCGAGCAGCATCAGCATCTCGTCGGCGCGGTAGCTGTGCGCATGCACCAACCGCGTCCCCTCGAGCACCTCGACCAGTGGCTCGAGCTCAAGGTCGCGGCGGGGTGCCACCAGGTTCCTGGCACCCTTGGCGGTCTTGGCGCGGTACTCGGCCCAGGCCCGGCGATAGTCCTGCGCCCGCACGAAAGCATCCCGCAGGACTTCCTCCTGCCCCATGCGGGTACTGGGATACCGCTGTGGGGCGGCACCCTGCCCCTGGATGATCACCATCCGGGAGTTCTTCCGGGTGACGTTCTCGCCGAGCGCGAACTTGATCCCGGGAGGGGCGCCGGGAAAGAGCATCTCCTCGACCGGGGCACCGAACTTCAGTTTCACCACGGCGTTCTGGCCGCCGATGGTGTTGGCCGAGCCGTGCAGGATGTTGAGGGTGGTCGTCCCGCCGGCCAGGGCCAGGTAGATGTTGCGTTCGGTGGGGTCGAGCACGTCGGCGATCCGCACCATCGAGGTCACCGAGAGCGAACCCTCGTTGACCGCGTCGCTCATCATGTGCGAATGGGGATCGATGATCCCCGGCATCAGGTACTTGCCGGTGGCGTCGATGGTGATCGCGCCCGTCGGCGCCCGAAGATTGCTGCCGATCGCCGCGATCTTGCCGTCCTGCAGGAGGACGTCGGTGTTCGCCAGCGTGCCATTGGTCACGGTGAGCACCGTGGCATTCCGAATCAGCGTCGGCGCGGCGGACTGGGCCGAGAGGCTGCCGGAGGTCGCCGCGAGGATGAGGGTCAGGGTCGTCAGGGTCTTCATGGCGTCCTCGCGGAGGCACGGGGAGTTTCGGTATCCGGGATGTCGTAGCGCTCGCCGTCGATGAAGAGCTGGCTCACCTTGCCGTCTTCGGCGAAGAGATCGCCGGTGACCACGGTGAGGTTGGCGATCTTGCCGGGCTCCAGCGTCCCCAGTCGATCGGCGACACCGAAGAGCGTGGCCGGTCCGATGGTGAGGGCCCGCAGTGCCGCATCGGCGTCGAGGCCGCCGGCGACCGCCCGGCGGAGGTTGGCGAGGAAATCGGTGTAGTCATCGCCCGCCGTGATCGCCAAGGTCACACCGGCGCTGGCCAACCTCCCGGCGCCCTTGGGGCGCTCGACCCGCTCACGAAGGACACGCATCGACTCGGGGGTGCTGTCGGAGGCCGCGCCCCCGCGCCCACCGCCACCGCCGCCGCCTCGCCCACCGGCACCCGCAGCCCCGGTTGCCGCCGTGCGCCGAGGGAAGTCGATATCGAGAAGAACCGGGACCTTTGCCGCGGCGAGGGCATCTGCCGCCTTCCACGCCTCGCTCCCCCCGGCAATGACTGGGGAAAGTCCGAACTCCTTGGCGAATGCCAGCGCCCGCCTGATCTCCCGTTCGCTGTTGGCCGCCATCACCACCCGCATCGTCCCCGCGAGCACCGGCTGCAGCGCCTCGAGGGTGGGGTCATGCGGCGGCCGGGTCATCCCCTTGGGCGCGCGGGCGTAGGCTGCCGTCAACTCGCCGTAGTGGCGGGCGTCGAGCAGTTCCTGGCGCAGCTGCGCGAAGACACCCATCAGCGATCCGGGGAAGCCACCGCCGCCGCCGAAACCGCCACCACCACCTCGGGAAAAGCCGACGTGCTGGGCGACAGGCTCAGTGAGGACCAACGCGTTGACGGGACCATCCCGGAGTGCGATCAGCGCAGAGCTGCCGCGATACACTCCACTGGCCTGGGCCGAGAGTGCCGCCGTGAAGCCGGCGCCCCGTGCGGCGGTGAAACTGGCCGAGGAAGGCGCCAGCAGGTCCACCGCCCGGAGCTCCGCCTGCAACCCGGTGTCGTAGTTGGAGTTGGGAGCCGCAGGTCGGCTGGATGCGGCGCCACCGGCCCCGCCACCCGCGCCCCCGCCACCTGCCGCGGGCATGCCGAGCGAGGTGTAGGCATCGATCAGGCCGGGATAGACCGTCATCCCGGCGCCGTCGATCACCCGCGCGTCAGCGGGGACCGAGAGGTCGGCACCGATCGCCACGATCAGGCCGTTGCGGATGACGATGGTGCCCTTCGCGATGGCGGGTCCGGACACCGGTTCGAGGCGGGCGCCGGTGATCGCCCAGGTCGTGGGGGCCACCGCCGGGCGCTGGGCGGCGCTCGGTGGGGCCAGGACGGCGACGAGGGCCGCAGCGCCGGCGAGACGGGCGGGCAAGGACATGCGATTCTCCCATGGAAGCAGACGGTCTCCATCGCCGGCCGGCGACGGAGACGCGAGCACCAGAAGATACGTCCTCTCACGGGGAGGGGTTGAACCGAGGGTTGACCCGACCGAGATGGGGGCGCTTCCTCCAGTCACCCTCAGCCACTCCTCCAGGAGGATCGATGGAGCTCTTTCTTCGCGGCATCGTGACGCGGTTGCGTGACATCTTCGACCTTGAGGCGATGGGCGGATCGGTCGCTTCCCTCACCGCGAGCGTCCTGGTCGCGCTGATCACCCTGGCCGGCTTCCTCATTGTCTGGCGGATCATCAGGATGGTGACCCTCGCCGTGCTGGACCGCACGCGTGTGGACGAGACCAATCGAAGCTTCATCCTCGCGTTGATGCAGTTCGGCCTCTTCACCGTGGCGATCGTCCAGGCGCTCAGTGTCGCCGGGGTCAACGTCGCGGCCCTTGCGGCCTCGGTCGGCATCGCCGGGTTGACCCTCGGGTTCGCCGCCCGCGATTCGCTCAGCAACATCATCTCGGGGGTCATGGTGTTCTGGGATCGCCCGTTCGTCATCGACGACCTCGTCGAGATCGGCGAGCACTATGGGCGAGTCGAACGGATCACCCTGCGATCGACACGCATCGTGACCGTGGACGGTCGAATGCTGGCGGTGCCCAACACCGCGATCGTCAACACGATCGTCGCCTCGTACACGAACTTCCCGAACCTGCGGATTGACGTGCCGGTCACCGTGGGAACGGCGGAGGACCTCGGTCGGGTCCGGCGACTGCTGCTCGAGCTGGTCCGGGATCCGAGCGTCTATCTGGTCGAGCGCGCACCGGTCGTGGTCGTCACGTCGCTCAACGATTACAATGTGGAGCTGGAATTGCGGGCGTGGATCATCAACGAGCGCGACCATGTGGCCCGTCGAACTGCGCTCCGAGAGGCGGTCTTCGAGCAACTGCGGCACGCGGGGGTCGAGATGCCCTGTGAATTGCTGGCGCTCAAGCCGATCGACGTCCGGCAACAGGCGGCATGAACCGACGTCCCGCACCACGACCCTGAACCCGAACGGCAGACGGAACCAACCATGTCCCGAGTGATGCGCACCGCCCTGACCACCCTTCTCGTCGCCGCCTGCGGCACGGAGCCCTCCATGGAGATCCCCGGAAACATCGAGACCGCCACCTTCGCTGCGGCCCTCGAGGTTGACCTCGGCGCCTCATCCTCGAACCAGGCGGGGCTCTACTGGCGCGACATCACCGTCGGCACCGGTCCGGTCGTCACTGCCGGGCAAGCGGTCGATGTCTATTACACCGGCTGGCTCAAGGACGGCACCCGCTTCGACGGCACCACCGTAGGCGACCCGTTCACCTTTCAGGTCGGCGTCGGCGGCGTGATTGCCGGCTGGGACCAGGGGGTCGTCGGCATGCACGTGGGCGGCAAGCGGCAGTTGATCATCCCACCGGCCCTCGGCTACGGCACCCGTGGTGCCGGAGGGGTGATCCCGCCGGACGCCATCCTGGTCTTCACCGTCGAGGTACTTGAGGCGCGCTGACCCCGGAACCAGATGACGGTTGCGGGTGTACGACATGGGACCACTGCAAGGAGAGCGTCATGGCCGACCATCCGGAACAGCCCGACCTGCGTACCAGGCTCACCCCGCTGCAATACCAGGTGACCCAGTGCGACGCCACCGAGCCCCCGTTCCAGAACGCCTACTGGAACGAACACCGGACGGGCATCTACGTCGACGTGGTCTCCGGCGAGGCACTCTTCTCGTCGCAGGACAAGTACGACTCGGGGACCGGCTGGCCGTCATTTTCGCGACCGATCGATCCCACCCGGATCACCACGCGCGCCGATCATGCCTTGGGCGTGCAGCGCACCGAGATCCGGACGGTCGGCAGTGACTCCCACCTCGGCCACCTCTTCCCCGACGGACCGGGCCCGGCAGGAATGCGCTATTGCACCAATTCAGCCGCCCTGCGCTTCATCCCGCTGGAGGAGATGGCCGCCGAGGGCTACGGGGAGTGGCTGGCCCTGTTCGAGGCAGACGACTCCGGCGCGGGCGGCGCCTCGGTGTAGACTTGAGGGACGACTGAGTGCCGAGTCGTGTGCCGCCCAAGGAGTCGATGTGGTCCGCCGTATGCTGCTGGTATTTGCGTTCATCCTCCCCGTCGTCACGGCGGGGGGGCAGGCCACCCCTGGGTGGCCGATTCACTCGCTGGAACGCCCTCGCCCCCTGATCGTCCACCCCGGCGGGCCGACCTTCGTGTCGCCCCCAGCGGATGCCGTGGTGCTGTTCGACGGCCGCTCGCTCGACCCATGGCGCTCACCGGGGGACACCACCGGCCCCGCCCACTGGCGCATCGTCGATGGCACCCTCGAGGTGGTGCCCGGCACCGGCAACATCGAGACCCGGATCGCCTTCGGCGACGCCCAACTCCATCTCGAGTGGATGGCCCCGAACCCTCCTCTGGGCGAAGGCCAGGCGCGTGGCAACAGTGGCGTCTTCCTGATGGGCCGCTACGAGGTACAGATCCTCGACTCGTGGGAGAATCTGACCTATGCCGATGGCCAGGCGGCGTCGATCTACGGACAGGCCCCGCCGGCCGTCAACGCCTCGCTCCCGCCCGGTCGCTGGCAGAGCTATGACATCCTCTTTCGGCGGCCGCGATTTGACGCCAGGGGCAGGCTCACCGAGCCGGCCCGGATGACCGTGATCCACAATGGAGTGGCGGTACAGGTGAACGTCGCCCTGCTCGGGCCGACGTCACATCAGGTCCGCGAACCCTACGCGGCCCACCCCAACCGCCTGCCGCTCTCGTTGCAGGATCATGGGGATCCGGTCCGCTTCCGGAACATCTGGATTCGTCCCCTCCCCGCCCGCCCATGATCTTCCTCGACAAGGTCGGCCGACGGCTCGCCAGATGGCTCAATACACCGCGGCACGCCGAGGATCGGGTCGCCACCACCAAGCCCGGCCGTCTGGCGGCTGCCCTCCGCCCCGGCGACATCCTGCTGGTCGAGGGCTCATCGCGCATCTCCGCGGCGATCAAGTACCTGACCCAGTCGAGCTGGTCGCATGCGGTGTTGTGCATCGCCCCGCCGTTGCGCGATGCGACCCCGGGACATGAGGCCCACATCCTCCTCGAGGCCGACGTCACCGAAGGCGTGCGCCTGGTACCGCTCGAGCGGTACGCCGCCCTGCACACGCGCATCTGTCGTCCGGTCGGCCTTGACGACGGGGAGATTCGCCGGGTCATCGAGCACGCGATGGCGAAGATCGGCCATCGCTACGACATGAAGAACATCTATGACCTCGCCCGCTACCTGCTGCCGACACCACCGGTCCCGGGCAAGTACCGCCGCCGGCTCCTGGCCCTGGGCAGCGGCGATCCGACCCGGGCGATCTGTTCCTCCTTGATTGCCGAGGCGTATCAGACCATCGGGTACCCGATCCTGCCGAGTGTCCGCCAACTGATCGCCACCGGAGGTGCGAGCGGTCGCGAGGAGGCGAAGGAGATCCTCCATATCCGGCATCACTCCCTGTTCGCCCCGCGCGACTTCGATGTCTCGCCCTACTTCGGGATCATCAAGCCCTCACTGGAGGGCTTCGACCCCCACGCCGTGCAGCTCGCCGCACCGACCGACATCGAGGACGCCTGATGCGCACCGCCGCCATCCTGCTGACCATCACCTCCCTCGTGGCCGGGCCGGCGGCCGCCCAACAGACCGAGGTGGTCCTGCTCGGGACCGGGATGCCACGCCCCAACCCGGCGGCCTCGGCACCCGCGACCGCCATCGTGCGCGGTGACCTGGTGCTGCTCTTCGATGCGGGACCCGGGGTGATGCGACAGCTCCGCGCGGCCAACCTCCCGATCGACGGGGTCACCGCCCTCTTCCTCACGCACCTCCACAGCGACCACACCCTCGGCTATCCCGACCTGCTGCTCACCTCATGGGTGATGGGCCGCACGCGCCGGACACCGGTGTTCGGCCCGGCGGGGACCCGACGGATGACCGACCTCCTGTTCGACGCATGGGCGACGGACATTCGGGTCCGCACCGAGGGGCTCGAACGCGAGCCGGCCGGCGGCGAACAGGTGATGGTTCACGAGATCGAGGAGGGGGTGGTCTGGGAGGGCGATGGGGTCACGGTCACGGCATTCCGGGTGCCGCACGGCGACTTCCCCAACAGCTTCGGCTATCGGATCGAGACCCCCGACCGGGTGATCGTGATCTCCGGTGACACCGGTCCGAGTGCGGCCGTCGAGCGGATGGCCACCGGTGCCGACGTGCTGGTCCACGAGGTCTACTCCTCGGCCCACCTCAAGCCAGAGGATCGCCCGGGGGGTGAGCTCTGGCCAGCGTACATGCGCGCCTTCCACACCAGCGACGAGGAGGTCGGGCAGCTCGCGGCCCGGGCCCAACCCGGCCTGGTGCTGCTCACCCACATCATCCTGATGGGCGGCAGCAATGCAGACCTCGTCACGGGAGTCCGCCGCGGCGGCTACACCGGACCGCTCGAGATCGGCCGGGACCTGGGCCGCTACTAGATGCCCGCCTGCTTCCCCTCGGTGGGATTGTTGTAGTAGCGCACCGTGGGGTAGGCGAAGTCGATCCCCGGCTGCGACCCGAAGGCGTGGAGGACATCCTCCCAGATCCGCTCCTCACTCCCCCGTCGGTCGTTGATGGTGCAGATGTATCGCATCGTCAACAACACCCCGCTGTCGGCCACCCGGGTGAGCACCCCAGGCCGCGCCACCACTCGGGTCGAGGCGTACCGGTTGGAGTGGTGCAACAGGTGACCTGCCTTGGCAGGATCCACGGTGTGCTTCCCGACCAACGACTCGAGCAGTGCCTTCGCCTTCTGCCAATCGCTCTCGAAGGTCACCAGGACGAGGATTTCGTTCCACAGGGCGTGGGTGCCGCTGCCATAGTTGATCTGGGGCTCGGCGAAGACCAGGTGGTTGGGGACATGGACCACCCGTCCGGTGTGCTGATCGGCATCGACCCAGGCCCCGATCTCCAGCAGGGTGAACTGGAACAACCGCACGTCGACCACGTCGCCCCGGTGGCTGCCGATCTGCAGTCGGTCGCCGAGCCGGAACGGTTGGCGCCAGATGATGAACGCCCATCCGGCGAGGTTCGCGAGCGGGTCCTTGAGCGCGATGGCGATGCCAGCCGACGCGATGCCGAAGTACGCCGCCAGCTGCTGGATACCGGTGATCCAGATCGGGCCGACCAGCAGCACCCCGAGGGCGACCGTCACGTAGAGGGTCCCCTTCTTCCACCGAAACCGCTCCAGGGGGTCCTCGAGCTGCCTCGCGACGATCAGGAGCGTCAACCAGCGCAGCAACAACAGCACGGTGAGCAGCGCGATCGTGCTCAGGAGCCGGCCGCGGGTTGCCTCTTCCAGTGTTCTGAACCAGTCCCCCAGGGTGCCCACCTATCCCACCTTCGGAATGGTGGACGCATTGCCGTCGCGCATGGCCAGGTAGGCCGGCGAGGTGATCTCCACCCCCGCCTCGGCGAACTGGTCCTGGATCGCGCCGTGCAACCGCGACAGGGTCACCCGCATCGATCCGGCGTCATGGGTAAACGCGTTGAGTTCGTAGGCCGGGTAGTTGTCCTCCAGGCCCGTCTGCAGCACCAGCGGTGCCGGATCCTTGGCAATCCCCTCGGTCGCCTCCGCTGCCGCGATCAGCAACTCGTGCACCTGCCGCCACGGGACGTCGTAGCCGATCGTCACCGTGGCCTGCAACGCCACGCCGCCGTTCGCCGCATTGGTGGTGTAGTTCAGTACCTCGCCGCTCATCACCTTGGCGTTGGGAATCGTCACCTCGACATTGGTGAGGGTACGGATCCGGGTCACCAGCAGACTCCTGCCGCTCACATCGCCGAGCACCTCACCGATCCGGACCCGGTCCCCGACGTTGAACGACTTGGTGTAGGTGAGCAAGGTGCCGGAGACCAGATTGGCCACCGCCCCAGTCGACCCCAGCGAGACGAGAATCGCCATGAAGACGGAGACGCCCTTGAACGCCTCACTCTTCGACCCGGGCAGGTAGGGGAACAGGACCACCAGCGCAAACGCGAACACCAGGAACCGCACCAACTTGTAGGTCGGGTCGGCCCAGTCTCGCTCGAAACCCGGAAACGCCAGTCTCCCGAGTCGGAGGGCCTCGAACACGAGTCGGATCAGCTGCAGGACCCAGCGGGTCACGAAGACGATGACCGCAATGAAGAACAGGTTCGGGAGATAGGCGACCACGCTGCTGCCCACGACCCCCAGCGGTTGCGTCACGTACCCCAGGATCCGCCCCGAGAGTGGCCTGGACCAGGTGAACAGCGACAGCACCAGGACGACGTAGAAGTAGCCGAGGATGGCCCAGGCGATCACCCGCGCGACCGCCACCGCCGCCAGCCCCACATCGGCGATCCGATCGGCGGAGATCACCTCAAGGTTCTGGATCCTGAGTGACGGCAACCGCTGGGAGGCCCGAAGCAGTCCCAGCAGTCGCCGGGCTCGCACCACCAGCTGTCGCAACAGCCAGGCGAGCGCCAGCGCGGCGAGGGTGGCCAAGAGGGCAAACCCGATGCCGGTCAGCAGGGTCTTCGCCCTGCCGGTCGCCGCACTGCTCTGGAACGCCGCACCAAGGGCATCCCGGTACTGCACCGCCAGGACCGACCTCGGGAGGTCCGCCCCCGCCGCATCGCCCGGGAGCACGACCATCACCGGGGCCTCGCCCAACATGATCCGGATCTCGGCGTCGTCCTCGACGATGCGCATCGTGTCACGTTCGACCGTGGGATCGGTGCGCAGTCGCTCGAGTCGTACCTCGATCGCCCTCGCCCGATCCGCGGCCGTCTCCACCCCGAGACCGGCAAAGACCCGCATCACGGTGTCGCCTCGGAGGATGACCGGGGCACCAACGTCACGGAGGACCGGGGCTGGCACCGCGACCGGAACGGCCACGGCCGAGTCGACGGCGGCCGTGGTGTCGGCCTCCTGTGCCACGAGCGACGGTGCGATGCCAAGCAGCAGCGCGAGCGAGAGGATCCGGCATGTCGGTGAAGGCATGCCCTAAATCTGTCTCGCGGAGAGGGTTCCGCAAGCAACCGGGCCAACTGGCGAGGATTCGGGAGCGGCGGCGATGGGAGTATCGTTCCCGACATGACCGTCTTCCACCTGCTGGCCGGCCTGATCACCATCTCGGCGCTGTTCGCCTGGCTCAACTACCGGTTCGTCCGCCTGCCGATGACGATCGGGCTGACCATCTTCGCCCTGGTCGGCTCCCTCCTCCTGGTCGTCGCCGGTCGGCTCGGCTTCTCCGCGATCACCGATCTTACCGTGCTTGTCAGATCGATCGACTTCGACGAGACGGTCCTCAAGGGGATGCTCGGTGCCCTGCTCTTCGCCGGCGCCCTGCACATCGACCTCGAGCGGTTGATCCACCACCGCGCGGTCATCGCCGTCCTCGCCACCCTCGGTGTGCTGCTCACCACGGCCCTGGTCGGCGTCGGCGGCTGGTGGCTGTTCGGGCTCCTCGGCATCACCATCCCCTTGCCGTGGATGCTGGTCTTCGGGGCGTTGATCGCGCCGACCGACCCGATCGCTGTCGGGGCGATTCTCCGCAAGGCCGGCGTTCCCGCCGAACTCGAGACCACCATCACCGGCGAGTCGCTCTTCAACGACGGCGTCGGCGTGGTGGTCTTCGTCCTGTTGCTCGAGTTGGTGACCGGCGCCGAACTGCACACCGCGGATGTCCTGCACCTGGTCGGGGTCGAGGTGGTGGGTGGGGTGATCTATGGGGCCGTGGTCGGCTATCTCACCTACCTGATGCTCCGAGCCGTCGACAATTACCAGGTCGAGATCCTGCTCACTCTCGCCCTCGTGACCGGCGGATACGCGCTCGCGAGCGAGTTGCACGTCTCCGGGCCGCTGGCGATGGTCATTGCCGGACTGCTGATCGGCAACCGGGGGCGGCGACTGGCGATGAGCGACACCACCCGGCACCGGCTCGACCAGTTCTGGGAACTGATCGACGAGATCCTCAATGCCATGCTCTTCGTGTTGATCGGCCTTGAAATCGTGGTCCTCGACCTCAACCCGAGGGTCCTCATCGCCGGTGCCCTCGCGATCCCCCTGGTGCTGCTGGGCCGCTGGCTCTCGGTCATCCTGCCGGTGAACCTGCTCTCGAATGGCCGATCATTGCCGGCCGGCGCAGCCGCCATCCTGACGTGGAGTGGGCTGCGCGGGGCGATCTCGGTGGCGCTCGCCCTCTCGCTGCCGGCCGGCGAGATCCGTGACACCCTGGTGACCGTCACCTACGTGGTGGTCTGCTTCTCGATCATCGTGCAGGGGCTGACCGTGGGCCGGTTCGCCGAGCGCGTGCTGGCGAAGAATCGGCCCACGGCCTAGTTGCCTCACTCGGGACCGTCGAGGGCCTCCCCGATCCGGGCCGCGGCATCCCGCAGGTGTGCCAGGGTGGCGGCATCGCCGCCACGGGCGATTCGGCGACCCACCTGCCGCTGCAGGACCAGCAACTCCTCTCGCGCGAGCGGCCGGGCCTCGGCAGTCATCGGATCGGGGCCACGGGTCGGCGCCGCGTCGGCCGTCGCCAGCCCCACCAGTTGCTCGAGGTGGAGTCGCTGCAGCTGGCGACGCCACGGGTCGATCGCCCCGCGGCCACCCAGTTCGCTCCACACCGCCTCACGGACATCGCTCAGCAGCTCGGCCGGCAGGTAACTCTCTCCATCGGCAAAGACGGCCGTCTCCACCATCCGCTGCATCCGACCGGCATCGAGGACCCGCGAGAGCACCGACGACTGAATGCCGCGGATCCGGTCGAGGGCCCCGGCGCCCTCGATCCGTCGCAACACCCCGGGCTCGACCAGCCAGGTCGGGGTGGTGAAGACCTGATCGACCAGGAACTGGACGGCGGCCTGCTGCTCGGCGACCGGCACCGGGCGATAGACCGGCCCCGCCTGATCGGTCGACTTGGCGTCGCGGTAGACGCCACCGATCCAGGTGATCACGTGCCCGACATAGCGGTTGTACATCGAGACCAACTCGCCGTAGAGCTCGCCGAGGTCGTCCCAGTTCTCGCCTGGCGTGGCCGTCCAGGTCGGCAGCTGTGGCAAGACCCGCTTCAGGTTGGCGATCCCGTACCCCGACGCCGCCATCGCGTTGCCCCCGATGTCCTCGGTCTGGGCCCGGGGATCCATTCCATCCCCGCCGAAGAAGCGGAACCGCGGGTCGGCGGCGCTGTCGAGAATCCAGCGATCGAGGACCGGAACCTCATCCACGGCCGTCATGGCACTCGGAATCACCCGATAGCCCCAGTTGATCGCGTAGTGGTCGTAGGGGCCGATCTTCCGGACGAATCGGGTCACCCCGTCCCCCGGCTGGGCGACGTAGTTCTGGCGGGCGTAGTCCATGATCGACGGCGACACCCCATTCGCCGTGGTGAAGCTCGGGGAGCGGAGGGAGTCCACCGGGAACGACGACGACGCAATCATGTTGTGCGGCAGGCCAAGGGCGTGGCCGATCTCGTGGGCAATGACCTGGCGCACCGTCTCGCCGATGAGGGTTGGCTCAGTCTGCAGCGACCGGGCCGCAGGATTCGCGGCACCGGTCTCGACCATCAGTCGATTGCGGTAGGAGCGCAGATGGTTGTGGTACCAGATGATGTCGCTCTCGATGATCTCACCGGTCCGCGGGTCGGCGACACTGGGGCCCATCGCATTCCGGGTCAGGTTGGCGACATACCTCACCGTCGAGTAGCGCACGTCGTCGGGATCGAACTCGGGATCTTCCTCAGGCGTCGGCGGATCGCGGGAGAGGATCGCATTGCGGAACCCCGCACTCTCGAAGGCCTGGTTCCAGTCCTCGACGCCCTGGCGGATGAAGGGACGCCATTCCTCGGGGGTACCGGGATCGAGGTAGAAGACGATCGGCTTGACCGGTTCGACCAGTTCGCCGCGGGCGTAGGCCACCGGGTCCTTCGGCTCGAGCCGCCAGCGCTGGATCAACTCCCGCTCGGCTGCCTTCAGTTGTGTCGAGGAGAAGTCGATCTGGCGGAGGGAGAACCAGCCCACCCGCTCATCGGCGTAGCGAGCACGCATCGGCTCACGGGGGAGCAACACCAGCGACTGTGCCGTGGTGATCGAGACCGTCCCGGTGCCGCGCTGCGATGGCGGTTCGGCGGCATCGAAGGTCTGCACCTGTCGCACCTCGAGGTTCTGCGGGAACGACTTCACGCTGCCCAGGTACGACCGCTGGGGATCGAGTCGCCGCACCTTGAACTGGGTGCGCAGCCCGGCCGAGAGCCCGGAGATCGCGGTGACGTCTCCCTCGAGGAAGGCGGTGACATCGATCACCGTCGCCGTCGAGTCGGGTGTCCGTGCCTCCACATCCCACGCCTGGAGGATCGGCGCGAAGGTGTTGGCTGCCACCGACCGGGAGATCGGCAGCGAGGAGTCGGCGACGTACCGAGTCCCGATCGCCCGCAGCAGGATCCGGTCGCCCTGTCGGTCGAAGCGCACCAGATACTCATGGAGATTCGAGCCGGCGGTGGTGAACGGTGAGAGATCCTCGGCCGCGGCCGCGATCCGGGTGAGCCAGAGCATCTCCCGTCCGAGCAGCGAATCGGGAATCTCCCAGAACACCTTGTCATCACCACGCTGCACGACGAACAGTCCCTCGTCCCTGGTGGCCCCGGCCGGGATCACCTTGGCGTAGGGCTCGGGGCCCCCCTTGCGTGCTGCCGACTTGGCGCCCGCGGCCGAATCGGCGCTGGCCGTTGTGGGGCGGGTCGCCGGCTGGTTGCCGACACAGGCCACGAGCAGCAGGCCAAGGCAGAGGGAGGCTGGGATCGAGATTCTGGGCATGGTCCTGACCTGGATCGAGGGAGGGAAGGCGTACCAGCGGAAGCTATCCCCACGCTTGCTGATCATCGAGTCCGGCACCATTCTCATCGTGACCCCCACACCCCGGAGTCCTCATGCCACCAGAAGTCGACCTGCTCGGTGTCCTGCTCGCCACCGTCTCCTCGTTCGTCATCGGTGGCATCTGGTACGGCCCGCTCTTTGGGCAGGCATGGATGACGGCCAATGGCTTCACCACCGAGGAGTTGAAGGCCAACTGGAACCCGGCGAAGACCTATGGGATCACCTTCGTGATCGGCCTGGTCACCTGCTACACCTTCGCGATGTTCCTCGGTGAGGGGCTCGGCTGGG
Organism: Gemmatimonadota bacterium; assembly: GCA_024640185.1. Classification (GTDB taxonomy): domain Bacteria; phylum Gemmatimonadota; class Gemmatimonadetes; order Gemmatimonadales; family GWC2-71-9; genus Palsa-1233. The sequence continues at coordinate 18,809 of JAHEFN010000006.1, forward strand.
CCGATGGTGCCCAGCGGGGCGTCATCGCCGGCCTGGTCTGGGTGGCAGGCTCGATCGCCACGAACTACCAGTTTGAGAGTACCGGCAACACCCTGCTGATGATCAACGGCGGCTACCACGCCGTCCGCTTTGCGGTCATCGGTGCGATCCTCGGGGCAATGAACTAGGCGCCACGGCGCCGACCGATGACCCCCTCGACCATCCTCCGTCACTGGCGTCGCCTGGAGGGATCCGGGGCGGGACGCTGGCTCTTCTCCCGGATGCTCGGCTGGTCGGTCCCCTACACCGGCAGCATCGGGGCGACCGTGACCGCGCTCGCTCCCGGCCAAGCCACGGTCGTGCTCCGAGACCGCCGCGCCGTCCGCAACCATCTCGGCAGTGTCCACGCCATCGCCCTCGCCAACCTCGGTGAGCTGGCGAGCGGGCTCGCGATGCTCACGGCAGCCGGCGATGGGGTCCGGGGCATCGTCACGAGGCTGGAGATCGCCTACCTCAGCAAGGCCAGGGGACGGCTCACGGCGACCGGGACGGCTCACCCACCACCGGTCACCGCACCGATCGACGCGACGGCGACGGCCGAGATCCGCGACGCGGCCGAGGTCACCGTCGCCACCGTCACGGCCACCTGGCGGTTGGCACCGGTGGTCGACGAATGAGCACTCCGGGCTCCCGGCTCACCGCCGACACCGGCTGCGTCCTGCCGCTGATCGGTGGTCCGATGTACCCCTGTTCCAACGCCGAGCTGGTCGCCGCCATCTCGGCGGCGGGCGCGCTGGGCGTGGTTCAACCGCTGGCCCTCGAGTTCG
>JAHEFN010000181.1 GCA_024640185.1 Gemmatimonadota bacterium
GCTGTTGGAGGCTCCACCGGCAGAGACGCACCCGGTCGAACTCCCTCCCGACCGGGTCGCTGCCGCGGATAGCGCCCTCGCGGTCCTTCTCGGTGCACCGGCCTTCTCTCGTGCCGAGCAGTGTGCGGAGGGTGGGGTCTGTGTCATCGGCCCCACGGGCGTGCCGACCACGCTGTCCACGACCGGCACCGCTCCGTTCCGATGGGGCCGAGACTCGGTGGCCTGGTTCGATGGCGGGGTGATTCAGGTGAGGCCCCTTGGCCCCGGCCCGGTCCGCGAGGTCAGCTGGACCGATGCGCGGGTGACCAACGCGCGGGAGGGGAGTTACGCGGAGACCGAAGGCAGCGAGCAGCGCACGGCGGACGGTGACCAGCCCTGATCCAATGGCGCTGCGGAGAGCGGCACCCTCGATGAGCGAATGTCGGTTCTGAGCCGCGCGTCACTCGCCCACGCACGGAGAGACCGAGTGCGGCGAGTCCGACATTCGTGAATCGAGTTGGTGCCGGCTCGGAGCAGCGCCGTTGGGTCAGGCACCTTGGCGCCGGTCTCCGTCCTCCGTCCTACTGCCTCACATAGAACACGAAGCTCTCGAGCTGCTGGATCGTCGACTCCTTGTCGCGCAACTCATGCGCCAGCAAGTCGCCGGTGGTGATCACCCCGCGAACCTTGCCGTCATCGACCACTGGCAGGTGGCGGATCCGGCGCTCCGACATCAGTGACTCGCAGTCGTCGATCGTCGCGTCCGGCGTGCAGGTGACCAGGGCGGTGGTCATCACCTCGCTGAGCGGTGTTGCCGCGGGATCGAGTCGCTCTGCCACCACGCGGCGCATCAGGTCACGCTCGGTGAAGATCCCGGTGAGCTTGCCGCCGTCGACCACCAACACCGAGCCGGTGCCGCGGTCGTTCATCATCGTCACCGCATCTTGGACCGTGGTGTCGGGAGGGCATTCGAGAACGCCGCCGTCCTTCCGGGAGAGGAGGTCGTGAACGGTCGCCATGGTCAAGTCCTGTCTGGAGTGAGCCTTGAGTCTACCTCGTTGGCGAGCCGGGAGCCAGCGGTGGGTGAACCCGGCACGCCGGCTCTCCCGTAGGACCATCAATGCACCACCGACCCCGACTGGAGTGATCCCCTTGACCCTCCCCGGCACGCGGCTCGCGAGCCTCTGTTGTTTCGTCCTCGTCCTCGCCACGGCACCCCTCCCAGCCCAGTGGCCGACCGCCTCACCGGCCAGCGTCGGCCTCGATTCCACGATCCTCGCCGCCCTCGACGCTGACATGGCTCGGGGACAGTATGGCCTGGTTGATGGCTTCGCGGTGGTGAAGGACGGCAGGCTGGTCTGGTCTCGCCAGTGGCGCCGGAACTACGACTCGGTCTACCAGGCGCTGGCACCGCTGGACACCGTCGATCACCAGTTCAATTACGACCATCCCGACTGGCATCCGTGGCACCAGCGCGGCGATCTCCACACCCTGCAGTCGGTGACCAAGAGCGTCACCTCCATCCTGGTCGGCATCGCCATCGCCCGTGGCGAGATCGCCTCGGTCGACACCCCGATCATCACCTGGTTTGATACCACGGCGATGGCACACCTCGACGATCGCAAGCGGCGGATCACCCTCCGCGACGTCCTGACGATGACTCCGGGGATCGCCTGGAACGAGAATGTCCCCTACACCGACTCGACCAACTCGGCGATCCGCCTCGAGGCCAGCCGGGAGTGGGTCCGCTACGTCATCGACCTGCCGATGGCCAACGAACCCGGCACGGTGTGGGGGTACAACTCGGGTGCCTCCGTCCTGATGGGCGCCATCGTGGCCAAGGCCACCGGACGGCCGGTGGCAGAGTACGCTCGTGAGCATCTCTTCGGCCCGCTCGGCATCACGGATTTCCATTGGAAGGCATCGCCGACCGGTGAGCAGGACACCGAGGGTGGCCTCTACCTCCGCACCGAGGATCTCGCCAAGATCGGTTGGCTCTACCTGAGCGGCGGCGAGTGGAACGGTAGGCAGGTGGTGCCCCGGAGCTGGGTCGAGCAGTCGCTGGCAGCAAACCCGGTGGGGCCAGCCAATCCTCGGATCGGCTACGGCTTCCAGTGGTGGCTCTATCCCGACCTGGTCGAGCAGGGGCGAATGCTGCCGTCGGGATCGGGATACGGTGGTCAGTTTCCGATGCTCTTCCCGGGCGACTCGATGGTGGTGGTGGTCAACCAGTGGAACATCCGCGGTGCCCCGACAATGGGGCCGGTCGAGCTGGCCCGCCGTGTCCTGGCAGCGCGAAAGGCCGACTGACGGAGCCACTCGGGGGCGGGGAATCGGAGGAGTAGATTGTTGGGTCAGCATCACACTCCCCGATTCCCTGCCGGGTCGCCATGCGCCTGATCGAATGCGTTCCCAACTTCTCCGAGGGTCGTGACCCCCGGATCATCAAGCAGATCACCGACCGGATCGAGGCCGTCGAAGGGGTCCGGCTCCTCAATGTCGATCCTGGCAAGGCCACCAACCGGACCGTGGTGACCTTCGTCGGCGAGCCTGAACCGGTCTGTGAGGCCGCCTTCCAGGCGATCAAGCTGGCCGGCGAGCTGATCGACATGAGCCGCCACTCCGGCGAGCACCCTCGGATGGGCGCCACCGACGTCTGTCCGCTGGTGCCGATCAGCGGCATCACCATGGCAGAGACGGCCGCATTCGCAAGCACCCTGGCCGAACGAGTCGGCACGGAGCTGGAGTTGCCGGTCTACCTCTACGAACAGGCCCAGCCCAATGCGGCGCGCCGGAACCTCGCCGTGATCCGGAAGGGCGAGTACGAGGCGCTCCCCGAGAAGGTAAAGAGCGCCGACCTCAAGCCGGACTTCGGCCCGGCCCGGTTCGATGCCAAGCGCGGTGCGACGGCGATCGGGGCGCGCGATTTCCTGGTGGCCTACAACATCAACCTCAACACCACCTCCACTCGCCGCGCCAACGCCATCGCCTTCGACGTGCGTGAGGGCGGTCGGAAGAGCGCCGGGCCGCAGGGCGAACCGGCCGGCCCCGGCACCCTCAAGGCGGTCAAGGGCATCGGCTGGTTCATCGAGGAGTACGGCATCGCCCAGGTATCGATGAACCTCACCAACATTGCCGTGACCCCGGTGCATGTCGCCTTCGACGAATGCGTCCGTGCCGCGGCCGCACGCGGCGTCCGGGTGACCGGTTCGGAGTTGGTGGGGCTGGTGCCGCTCAGTTGCTTGGTCGACGCCGGGCGGTACTTCCTCGAGAAGCAGCAGCGCTCCACGGGTGTCTCCGAACGCGAGCTGGTGAAGATCGCCATCCGGTCGATGGGGCTCGATGAACTCACTCCCTTCGATCCCGACCAGCGGGTCATTGAGTACCTGCTCCGTGACCCTGCCGACTCCCGACTGGTCGACATGACCGTGGCCGGATTCACCAACGAGACCGCCAGCGAGTCGGCTGCCCCCGGCGGCGGGTCGGTGGCTGCCACCCTCGGTGCCCTCGGCGCGGCACTCGGCACCATGGTCGCCAACCTCTCGAGCCACAAGCGCGGCTGGGACGATCGCTGGGAAGAGTTCTCGGCACATGCCGAGACCGGTCAACGACAGCTCAAGGAGCTGCTGCACCTGGTCGACGAAGACACCCGGTCGTTCGAGTGGGTGATGGCCGCCTTCGGGCTGCCGAAGGGCAGCGACGAGGAGAAGGCCGCTCGTACGGCGGCGATCCGCGAGGCAAACCTCGGCGCCACCGAGGTGCCATTCCGCGTGATGGAGGTGTCGCTCACGGCAATGGACACGATCAAGGCGATGGCCGAGATCGGCCAGCCGAGCAGCGTCTCCGACGCCGGCGTGGGTGCGCTCTGTGCCCGAAGCGCGGTGATGGGCGCCTACCTCAACGTGCGGATCAACGCGGCACAGCTCAAGGGCGACGCCAGGGCGGCGGAACTTGTCGAGCAGGGGGCGGAGCTGCAGCGACGGGCCCAGGCACTCGAGGCGGAGATCCTGGGCATCGTGGACGGGAGGATATAGCCACTCATGAACCCACCGATTCGCGCCCCCAGGGGCACAATGCGCACCGCCAAGGGCTGGATCCAGGAAGCCGCCAAGCGGATGCTGATGAACAACCTCGATCCCGAGGTGGCCGAGCTCCCCGACCAGCTGATCGTCTACGGCGGGCGCGGCAAGGCGGCCCGCACCTGGGAGGCGTTCCACGACATCGTCGCCACCCTCGACCGACTCGAGAACGACGAGACGCTGTTGGTGCAGAGCGGCAAGCCGGTGGCGGTGCTCCGCACCCACGCGCTGGCGCCCCGGGTGCTGATCGCCAACTCCAACCTCGTGCCCAAGTGGGCCACTTGGGAGGAGTTCGATCGGCTCGATGCGGCAGGGCTGATGATGTACGGCCAGATGACAGCCGGGTCGTGGATCTACATCGGCACCCAGGGGATCCTCCAGGGCACCTACGAGACCTTTGCGAGCGCGGCACAGAAGCACTTCGGTGGCACGCTCGCCGGTACCATCACGGTCACTGCAGGACTCGGTGGGATGGGTGGAGCACAGCCGCTGGCCGTGACGATGGCGGGTGGGGTCGCCATCTGCATCGAGATCGACCAGCACCGCATCGAGCGTCGCCTCGAGACCCGCTACCTCGACGAGGTGGCCGACTCGCTCGACGACGCCATCGCGCGCGCCGAACGCGCCAAGGCCGACAAGCGGGCACTCTCGATTGGCCTGCTGGGCAACGTCGCTGAAATCGTTCCCGAGATGGTGGCGCGCGGCTTCACCCCGGAACTGGTCACCGACCAGACCTCGGCCCACGACCCGATGTGGGGCTACATCCCGATCACCGGACCGGAGGAGGACATCGACGCCTTCCGGGAGACCAAGCCCGACGCCTACCTGCGGCGGGTGCGCGAGGGGATGGTCGCCCACGTGCGCGCCATCCTCACCATGCAGGAACGCGGCGCGGTCGCCTTCGACTACGGCAACAATCTCCGCGCCCAGGCCGAACTCGGTGGCCTCGAGGGTGCCTTCGGCTATCCCGGCTTCGTGCCGGCATTCATTCGCGACTCGTTCTGCGAGGGACGCGGTCCGTTCCGCTGGGTGGCTCTCTCGGGCGACCCGGCCGACATCGCCGCCACCGACAAGGCACTGCTCGAGATGTTCCCCGACGACCACCGCCTGCAGCAGTGGCTCGGTTGGGCCGGCGAGAAGATCGCCTTCCAGGGGCTGCCGTCGCGGATCTGCTGGCTCGGCTACCGCGAGCGCGACCGGGCCGGTTTGCTCTTCAACCAGATGGTGCGCGACGGCCGGGTGAGCGCCCCGATCGTCATTGGCCGCGACCATCTCGACGCCGGCAGCGTGGCCTCGCCGTATCGCGAGACCGAGGCGATGAAGGACGGCTCCG
>JAHEFN010000182.1 GCA_024640185.1 Gemmatimonadota bacterium
CGAGTAGTAGCGGCTCGAGGCACGGTGGGCGAAGCTCTGGCCGGTGGCCAGGGCCAGGGCACGCTCGATCGCCTCACCGGCCCGGCGGCGAACGACCGGCTCCCGGGTGCCGTTGACGTAGACCGAGGACCACGCCGAGCCGAGCTCGGCCCAGGCCTCGGCGAAGGTCGAATCGAGCGCCACCGCCTGCTCGAGGTAGTCCGCGGCAATCCGCTGGGACTGGGCGGAGTTGTTGGTGATCCCCCGGGCCTTGAGGTAGAGGTCATAGGCCACCGGATTGTCGGTGGGTCGCGCCGCGAGGTCGGCCTCATCGTCCTGGCCGAGCGCCGCACCGAGGGCCGCCGCAACCTTGGTGGCGATCTGGCCCTGCATCGCGAAGACGTCGGTGACGTCGGCCTCGAAGGTCTCCTGCCACGTGGTCGCCCCGCTCTTGCCGTCGACCAGTTCGGCGATCACCTGGACCCGCCGCGGCCCCCCGGCAGCCCCGGCCCAGCGCACCCTCCCCATCAGGACCTGGTCGACCCGGAGTTCGGCGGCAATCTCGGGCCCGGTCTTGGTGGTCTCGCGGTACTGGTTCGCGCTGGCCGAGGCGATCACGGTGAACTGCCCGATCTTGGCCAGCTTGCCGCGAACCTCATCGGCGATCCCATCGGCGAAGTAGGCGTCTTCGGCCGTCCCCTGGTTGAGGAACGGCAAGACCGCGACGCTCTGGCGGCCGACCGCCACGCCCTCGGTGGTGGCCCCACCGGAGAAGAACCTGGTGCCGAACACGCCGACGGCCAGCACCACAACCGCGGCGAGGCCCAGCTGCCAGGGCTTGAGTCCCGGCCGTCGTGACGCCGCGGGCACGGCGACCGGAGTCGCGCCACTGCGGGTCTGGTTCTCGGCCGCCACCAGCGCCGTGACCATCGCCCCGGCGGTCGCGTAGCGATCGGCCGGCGTCTTGGCGAGCGCCCGCATCACCGTGCTGTCGACGGCGGGAGCCAAGGCCTGCCGGGTGGTCGTGAGCGAGCGTGGCGTCTCGGTGATGCTCCGGGCGATCACCGCCTGCGCCGTGGGGCCGGTGAACGGCGGCTCGCCGGCGATCATCTCGTAGAGCACGCAGCCCAGCGCGTAGATGTCGCTCCGACCATCGAGGTCCGCGGCACCACTCGCCTGCTCGGGCGACATGTACTGGGGGGTGCCGATCGCCAAGCCGGTCTGGGTCAGCACCTTGCCGTCGCCCGACATCGCCCGGGCGATACCGAAGTCGGCGACCAAGGCATGGCCCGCCGAGATCAGGATGTTGGCCGGCTTGATGTCGCGGTGGACGAAGCCTCGCTCGTGGGCGTAGTCGAGCGCCTCGGCCACCTCACGAGCCAGGCGGAGGGCCTCCTCGACCGGCAGCTGCTTTTCGCGTGCCAACCGGGCCGGGAGGGACTCGCCCTCGATCACCGGCATGACGTAGTAGAGCACGCCACCGGCAGCGCCGGAGTCGTAGACCGGCAGGATGTGCGGGTGCGAGAGCTTGGCCGCGATCTCGACCTCGCGGAGGAAGCGCTCGGCGCCCAGCGTCTCGGCCAGCTCGGGCCGCATCACCTTGACCGCCACCTTGCGGCGGTGCTTGAGGTCCTCGGCCAGGTACACCGTGGCCATGCCACCCTCACCCAGCACGTGCTCGATCTGGTAGCGGTCAGCCAGCGCCTGCCGGACCTTGTTGACCTCGACCGCCGCAGTCGGCATGGTGCGCTCGGGCACCCCCGGCTCCGTGGGCGTCGGGGTGCCACAATTGAGACAGAAGTGCGCCTCGGGCGGCAGGGTCGTGCTACACGTGGGGCACGAACGGGCGTCAGCGGTCAAGGACGGGGTCCCGATTGGATGTGTTCAGGAAGGAACAGGTAAGAAACGCCGGGAATGGCGATCCGGCAAGCGGTTTGGGGGAATCCGCGCCGCCGCGTGGTCAGGAGGTGGGCGCGGACCAGCGGCGGGTCCGCGCCCATCCCGTTGACCTCGCCCTGAAACGGCCTCTGCCGCCTCAGCCTCCGGCGCGGAAGAGGTCGATCTGGGGGGGGTGCAGTGGCAGGCCGACCCCCCGGAGGACATCGTCGACCCAGTGCGGACGCCGCCCCGGGTCGAGCCGATGATGCCGGGCCGCGACGTCGGCCACGAGGTCGTCGATGGTCGCATCGATGGCGAGCTGGAAGTCCGGACTCACGTCCCGGCGCCCGTCGAAGCTCGGCGGGTCGATCACCGGCACCTTGAAGAGCGCGTCGTAGCTGCCGATCCAGTCCTGGACCAGCGCATCGTAGCAGGGCTGGCGACCGGCCTGATGGACGAGGTAGGCGTAGTTGTCGAGCACCGAGCGGTCGCAGACGACGACCTCGGCCTCGGCCGCGGCGGCGAGCTCGGCGGCGACCTGGGTATGGAGGATCCAGGCCTGCGCCGCGAGGGTGGTCTCCCGGTTGATCGGGAAGGGACACCTGCGTGCCACCTCCATCACCAGCTCGACGGCGCGGTCCTGGCGCTTGAGCCGGGCGGCAACCTCGTAGCAGAGGGTGGTCTTGCCGACCCCGTGGGAACCGATGAAGGCGATCTTCATGGCAGCAATATCACCAGGTCACGGATCATGGCGCTTGCCGCGCCTCCGGTGCCCCGAGGCGCTCGACGATGGCAGCCACGTGCAGGACCGTCACTCCTCGGCCGGCGTCGGGGCCATTGGCGGGAGGGAGCTGTTCCAGGTGTTCTCGATCGCCTTCCAGACCCCGTCCCGACGCTCGAGGACCATCACGAACTTGGCCTGATCGCTGATCAGCCCTTCCACGCCCTCCACGGCGATGGCGAAGGTCATGCTGCCCCAGAACGCAGCCAAGTCGCCGCTCACCTTGACCGAGAGTTCACCCACCTCGAGGGACTCGAAGACGACGGTCCCGTAGAGCGCCCGGATCGCCTCGGCTCCCACCACGGTGGGGCCACCGGGAGGCTGCATCACGCCATCGTCCCACCAGAGTTGCATCACCGCGTCGTCGTCGTTTGAGGCCTCGGTGACGGCGAACTCATGCGCCCACTGGAGTACTGCGGCCTCCTCGGCGGCCTGGTCGACGGCTGGCAATGCGGGCTGGCAGGCGGTGGCGAGAACGAGCAGGGCGGCAAGGCCGCGATGGCGTCGGGTCATGTAGGTCCTCCCAGGAGTTGGAAACGGATGGCTCAGCGGATGTACCGCAATGCGGTCATCCGAACATGAAGACGGTACCGCGAATCACACGATCCGGACACCCCGGGAGGGGCGGGAGCCCCGCCCGGCCGTCACGGAGCATCGTGGCGGAGCCGCACCGCCTTCCGGTCGGCGGCGGTCGGGGCACAAGACTCCCCATTGCCGCCCTGGATCGGCGGGCACGGCACCGAACCGAACGAGCAGAACACACAACAGTGGCCGGGATGTGGGCGCATGGTGATCCGACACGACCGGCATTCATGGAAGATGACACAGGCATCGGTCGGCATGGTGCAACGCTCCGTGTGGCCACACGCCGGGCAGGTGAGGTCCGAGTGCCGTTCCATCATGAAGTGGCAGGGTCGTCACCCGATACACGTCGCTGGAGCACGCTTCCGGTCACCAAGCCATTCACCAAGCCACCCGCGAGGATGACCGCGACGAAGAGGAACAATCCGAGGAGTCCCGGGACCTGGCCAAACAGCGCGTCTGTCAGCAGCACTGCTGCCCCCGCCAAGGCCCACGCGATGCCCGAGGCAATGACCCATCCTCGATTCTCGATGGATCTGGCCCCCAGGACGCGGCCCTGCAGAACACCGGCGAACAGGCCACCCAAGACCACATAGGCCACGAGGGAATAGGGAAGCTCCACGCCCAGCAGCGCCAGCAGATCGCCGACCACGAACGGCAGTCCCAACCCGACGGCCGTCGCCACCGTCCAGGCGCGAGGGGATCCGAACCACCGCCGTCCCCCCAGGCCCTGCGCGAGTCCGACAGAAAGCCCCATGCAGACTCCGATTGCGGCCTGTGACCCCCTGATGCCCATGGAGTCGGCCAGGACGGCGGCCACGATGGTCACGATGAGTCCGACAAACCAGCCAAGCAGGGTCGCCCGCACCCACCGGCTCCTGGGACTGCGTTCCCTGGTCATCCCCACCTCCCTCTCATCGCACCCTCCTCAACCGGTACCGTGCAGCGCCCCCCGACTGCATCATCTCGATCGCGCGATCACCCACCACGTCGAAGGTGTAGCGAGTCCCGCCCACCCGCCACACCCCATCGCCGGCATGGACCGGACGCTGGCCCCGTTCCATCCCACGTGGCGTGACCACCAGCTGGTCGCCGTCACGGCTGACGGTCACGTGCAGATGCCCTCCCCGCGACGGGCCTTCGTACTCGCCCACGAGCAGGTCGAGCTCGCCCTGGTAGGGCCGGGCAATGGGGTCGGGTACCTGGCCGAGCAGCAGGTCGATCATCGCATTGGCCAGCGCTGCGGGGCCCGGGGGGGCCGCGGCGTTCTGGAGCACGATCACCACGAGCTGTTCGTCCGGGAAGTAGCGTGCGTCGGTCAGGAAGCCGTTGATCCCCCCACCGTGACTGATGACCGTGGTTCCGGCGCGAGAGCCCATCCCCAACCCCATTGCGTACTCAAGGGGCGTGCCGTCGGTGAGCGGTACCGGGGTGGTCATGGCCCGATAGGAAGCCGGCGTGAGCACCTCGCCGCCATGCAGCGCCTGGTTCCAGCGCACGAGGTCGCCTGCCGTGGAGCAGAGCGACCCCGCGGCGAAGGGCCAGGTGTGGTTGAGGTGCTCCTTGAGGACCAGCGAGCTGTCCTCGGCGCGATAGTCGTAGCCGTGGGCCTTGCCGGGAGTGACGGTGATCTCGGAGCAGTAGGAAGAATGGGCCATCCCCAACGGTTCGAACAATTGTGTGCGGACGACCTCGGCGTACCGCTGGCCCGACACCCGCTCGATGATCAGGCCGAGGATGAAAAAGGCCGAATTGTTGTAGATCTGGGCCGTCCCTGGCTCGAACTGAAACGGCTCGGCTGCGATGAGGGCGGCGAGGGTGTCGCGAGGCAGTGTCTGGGTGAACAACCCATCGAGGCCGGACATCTCCGTGAACCCCTTGATGCCCGAGGTGTGGTCGAGGAGACGCCGCAGCGACACGACGTGGCCTCGGGTGTCGAAGTCGGGGAGGTAGGCGGTGACATCGGCGTCGAGGTCGAGCTTCCCCTGCTCCACCAGCTTGAGGATCGCGGCCGCGGTGAACTGCTTGGTCACCGACCCGGTCTCGTAGCTGGCGGAGGCGTCGACCGGGGTCGGGGTGTTCCACTCCAGGTCGACACTGCCATACCCCCTGAGG
>JAHEFN010000183.1 GCA_024640185.1 Gemmatimonadota bacterium
ACCGGCTGCGTCCTGCCGCTGATCGGTGGTCCGATGTACCCCTGTTCCAACGCCGAGCTGGTCGCCGCCATCTCGGCGGCGGGCGCGCTGGGCGTGGTTCAACCGCTGGCCCTCGAGTTCGTCCACCGGCAGCCGCTCCGCGACGGGCTTCGGTACATCCGAACCCTGACTGATGCGCCGATCGGCATGAACGCGCTGATCGAGGGCTCCTCACGGCGATACCGTGCCCGGATGGAGGAGTGGGTCGCGATCGCCCTCGAGGAAGGGGTGCGCTTCTTCATCACCTCCCTCGGCAACCCGCGATGGGTCGTCGACCGGGTCGCTCCCCACGGCGGCATCGTCTACCACGACGCCACCGAGGCCAAATGGGGGGCCAAGGGCGTCGATGCCGGGGCACGTGGCCTCATCGCCGTCAACAACCTCGCCGGTGGGCACGCGGGTGGCCGGGACCCGGCGGCACTGCTCGACGAGCTGCGACCCTTCGGGGTGCCCGTGGTCGCCGCGGGAGGCGTCGGCCGGGCGTCACAGTTCCGGGCGATGCTCGACCTCGGCTACGACGGCGTCCAGTGTGGCACCCGGTTCATTGCCACCACGGAGTGCACGGCAGCGGAGAGCTACAAGCAGGCCATCGTCGCCGCCCACGCCGATGACATCGTGCTGTCGGAGCGACTGACGGGCGTGCCGGTGGCGGTGATCCGGACCCCGTGGGTCGAACGGATCGGACTTCGCGCCGGCCCGCTTGCCCGATTCCTGCTCCGCCACCGACGCACTCGGCATTGGATGCGGAGCCTGTACGCCATCCGTTCGCTCTTCAGGCTCCGCCGCTCGTCCTACGACGCCTCGGGCAAGGGGGAGTACTGGCAGGCCGGACGCTCGGTCGACGGGATCGACGGCGTGGAACCGGTGGCCGCGATTCTGGGGCGTTTTGGCGAGGCAATCCGTCGCACATCCTGATCGGACCCTCCCTTACGAAATTCGCCCGAAGCCCTAATCTTGAAGGAGCGTCCGGGGATCACAGCCCGGGACCAGTTCCTCCGTTTTCCCATGCATAGCGAGGTAATCGCATGAGCATCAGTCGTTTGCGACTCCCGGGGATCGCCTGTGCCGCTGCGTTGCTCGCCGCGCCATACACAGCCATCGCCCAACAGACCGCGACCATCCGCGGGACGGTGACCCGCGCGGTCGACGGCCAACCGATTGCCGGCGTGCAGATTCTGATCGTGGGGAGCGGTCTCGCCACCGCCACCAACACCTCCGGCAAGTACGTCCTGCAGCGGGTCCCCGGCGGGGCCCAGACGATCCGGTTCCGCTGGCTCGGCTATTCCCCGGTCGAGCGGCAGGTGACCGTCTCGGGCGACATGGACCTCGACATCGCGATGGAGGCGAGGCCGGTCTCCCTGGCCGACATCACCGTTTCCGCCGCGTCACGTGAACCGGAACGGATCGTCGAGGCACCGGCCGCCGTGAGCCGTATCGATCCACGGGTCCTCCAGACCACCGCCCCGACCGGCCAGGCGCCGCTTGCCCTGGCACAGTCACCCGGCGTTGACCTGGTCCAGAACGGCGTCAACGACTTCAACATCAACGCCCGAGGCTTCAACTCCTCACTCAACCGGCGTGTCCTGACCTTGCTTGACGGCCGTGACCTCGCGATTGCCTTCCTGGGTTCGCAAGAGTGGAACACCCTCCCTGTGGCGATGGACGAGCTTCGCTCCATGGAGCTGGTCCGTGGCCCCGGCTCAGCCCTCTACGGCGCCAATGCCTTCGCTGGCGTGATCAACATGACCTCACTCTCGCCGCGGGAGTCGCAGGGCACCAAGGTCTCGGTGTCGGGTGGTGAGCTGGAGTCGTTCAAGGTCGACGGCCGTTACGCGGCGGTCTTTGGCGAGGGGCGCTTCGGGTTCCGCATGAACGCCGGCTACTCGACCAATGACACCTGGACGCGTTCCCGCACGGCACTCGACTCGCTCGACCTGAGCCGGGAGTATGCCGAAGCCGGGGTGACCATCGGCAAGGTGCCGTTCGAGGTGGTACAGCTGGCAGGGCAGGAACTCGGCGCCGGGCGTGCCGCGACCGGCGATCGCGATCCGATCACTACCACCTACGGCTCCGGCCGCCTCGACTACTACTTCGACAATGGTGGGGTGCTGACGATGGAGGGAGGCGCCTCCAGCGCCAAGAACGAGACCTATGTGACGGGCATCGGGCGGGTCCAGATCCTGGAGGGCTTCAAGCCCTACGGTCGCCTGGCCTACGACAGCGACCGGTTCAACCTCTTCGGGTACTGGAATCGCCGCGAGACCAAGCAGCCCCAGATCTCGCTCGCCTCCTCGGCCCAACTGCTGGAGACCTCCGACATCTTCCACCTTGAGGGGCAGGCCAACACTCCCTTCATGGACGGCCAGGGCAAGGTGATTGTTGGCGCGTCCTTCAGGCAGTACAACGTCGATACCGATGGCAGCTTGATGGCCCCGGCCGATGACGACCGGTCCGACAAGATCTACTCGGCCTATGGCCAGCTCGAGTATCGAATCAACGACCAGGTCCGCCTCGTGGGCGCGGCCCGCTACGACGAGGGCGATCTCTTCGACGGCCAGTTCTCGCCCAAGGCGGGCATCGTCTACTCGCCGTCGCCCAACCACTCGTTCCGTGCCACGGTCAACAAGGCGTTCCAGACCCCGAACTACTCGGAGTTCTTCCTCCGGGCCAATGCAGCGGCGCCACGGAATTTCGGGGCCCTCGAGGGGGCACTGCGCGCCTCCGCGCTGGGCCCGGCATTGGCCGGCGTCGCCCCGGGTGAGTTGTTCAGCAACTCGGCAGCCGTCCCGGTCCTGGCACTCGGCAACGCCGCCCTCGACGTCGAGAAGACCACCGGCTACGAGGTGGGCTACAAGGGCACCCTGTCATCGCGGATCTACCTGACTGTGGATGCCTACCTCAACAACATCACCAATTTCGTGACCGACCTGCTGCCCGCGATCAACCCCGAATACGGGGCCTGGACGGCTCCCGAGGCAGTGCCGGAGCCGTTCCGTGAGACCCTTGTGACCACCGTGCGCACCCTGCTCGCCGGCAACCCGGCGACCGCACTGGCCGCCGCGGGACTCTCGAGGGTCAACGGCAGTACGGCCGTCGTCCTCTCCTACGGCAACGCTGGCGAGGTTGACCAGAAGGGCCTCGACATCGGCCTGGGAGTGCAGCTGACCGACGACCTGCTCCTCAACGGGTCGGTCTCGTTCTTCTCCTTCGACGTGGTCTCCCAGCAGGCGGGCGACAAGCTCCTCGCCAACACCCCCGAGCGGAAGGGCACCGTCACGCTCAACTACAACGGGAGCACCAACGGCCTCAACGGCTCGATCTCGATGCGGATGATCCAGAGCTACGAATGGGCGGCCGGTGTATTCGCCGGCACGGTCCCGAGCAACGAGATGGTCGACGCCTCGCTCGGCTATCAGGTGTCGCCCTACCTGCGGCTCTTCGCCGTCGGCACCAACATCTTCGACCAGCAACGCTTCCAGCTCTACGGCGGCTCGGTGCTCGGGCGCCGGGTTCTCGGCGGCGTGACCGTGACCTTCTAGCCTACCGGTCGGCATGAGACGCGCCCCTCCGCTCCACGCGGGGGGGCGCGTCTCGTTCCGAAGCGGTCCCCGATCGTCTATGGTGTAGCGTGCCAAGCCTCCCGCCTCTCACCATCCTCCCCGCTGTCGCGGGCCCGGGCTCAGCCAGCCGCGACATCCTCGTCGCGCTGCCACCGGGGTACGCCACCTCGGCCAAGCGCTATCCGGTGGTCTACCTGCAGGACGGCCAGAACCTCTTCGACCCCGCCACCTCCTTCGCCGGCGACTGGGGATTGCTGGAGACCCTCGCCACCCGCGGCCGTGCCTCGCCCGCGATCCTCGTCGGTGTCCCCAACCTCGGTCCCGGCCGGCTCAAGGAATACTCCCCGTTCGACGATCCCATCCGGGGCATCGGCGAGGGTGTCGGCTACCTCGAGTGGCTGACCGGCACCGTCAAGCCACTCATCGATGGCGCCTTCCGAACCAAGCCTGGGCGCAACCACACCGCCGTGGGCGGCTCATCGATGGGTGGCCTCTTCGCGACCTATGCCCTGGTGGCGGGGGCGGCGACCTTCGGCGCGGCGTGGGCCCTCTCACCCGCCTATTGGTATGCCGATGGGCGGGTCTACCACTGGCTCCGTCGACAGCCCGCCCCGGTCGGCAGGCTCTGGCTGGATGCCGGCGAGATGGAGGGCGAGGATCAGCTGCTCGACATCCGCCGCATGCGCGACCTGCTCCTCGGCCGGGGCTGGACGCTGGACGGCTCGCTGCGGTACCTCGAGGACCCCGACGGCGACCATGACGAGGCCAGCTGGGGCCGCCGGGTGCGCGCACACTGGCGGGAACTGGTGGGGATGGTCAGCTAGGACTCCTGGCTGACCACCGGATGCTCCGCGGTTTTCGGCGCCCAGTCCATCGCTCCCGGGAAGACCCGGGCGAGCACCCGCAGCATTGCGCTCCGGCCATCGTCGAGGATCTCGTAGAAGGTCGGAATCACCACCAGGGTGAGCACTGCCGAGGAGATCACCCCGCCGATCACCGCCCGACCGAGTGGAGCCCGGAAGTCGGCCCCCTCACCGACACCCATGGCCACCGGGATCATCCCGGCAATCAGGGCGAAGGTGGTCATCAGGATCGGCCGCAGCCGGATCCGACCGGCCTCGATCAGCGCCTCGCGCAGCGGCATCCCCTGGCGCTCACGGGCCCACTTGGCGAAGTCGATCAGCAGGATCGCGTTCTTGGCAACGATCCCCATCAACAGGATCACCCCGATCAGCGACATGATGTTGAGGGTGTCGTTGGTGATGAGCAACGCCACCACCACGCCGATGAGCGACAGCGGCAGCGACACGAGGATCGCCAGCGGATCGAGGAATGACCCGAACTGGACCACCAGGATCAGGTACATCATCAGCACCGCGATGCCGAGCGCCGTGAACACCGAGGTGAAGACCTCGGCCTGTTCCCGACCCTGTCCACCGACCTGCACCGTGTACTCCGGCGGCCACGGCATCTGGGCCAACTGGGCCTGGACATCGGCGGTGATGGCATCGAGGGCACGGCCCTCGGTGTTCGCCTCGAGGGTGATCACCTTTTCACGGTCGAGATGGTCGATCTGGGCCGGCGCCTGCTTGAGGGAGATCCGGGCGACCTGGCTGAGTGGAATCACCCGGGCACTGCCGTCGGCCCCCCGCACCGTGAGCGGCAGGGTCTGCAGGTCCAGCGCGCGGGACCGGGCACTCGGGGCAAGCCGGACCCGAACGTCGCGGGTCTCCCC
>JAHEFN010000184.1 GCA_024640185.1 Gemmatimonadota bacterium
GGCTCGATCCCGATCGCCCGTAGGTCGGCCGGCAGGGTGCCCCGCAGCGTGGCGAGCGCGAGCACCTCGCCGAGGTCGATCTGGTGCGGCGAGAGCTTGTGGTGCAGCGCATGCGGCAGGGCGGCGCCCTCGATCTCGATCACCGTTCCGGGGGAGGCGCCGCTGTGGATCGCATCGAGGAAGATCACCCGCTCGGCGCCCTCGATCAGCGGCAACAGGTTCATCCCCCACGTCCCGCCATCGACCAGTTCGACGCCGACGGGGAGCGTCCACCCGTCGCGAAGCTGCTCGAGGGCCACCAACCCGGCACCATCGTCCGCCATCAGGGGACTGCCGAGGCCGATCACCAGGGTTCCTCTGCGCGGCTCACTCATCCTCGAACTCATCGTCCACCGCCACGATGCGGCCCCCACTGATCATCGACGAGATCACGCTGCCGTGCTCGAGGATGTCGGCCCGGACCGACAGGTAGACGTGAATCGGGATGAAGATGGCGAAGACCCACGTGAAGATGTGATGGACGAAGCGGACCACCGGCATGCCGCCAAAGAGCGGGCCAACCCAGTTCAGCATCCCGTAGAAGATCCCACCGGGGTTGGACTGGCCGTAGAGCGCGAAGCCCGTCAACACCTGCACGAAGGCCACCACGTACAGCGACGTGTAGCTGAACTGCTGCATCGGATTGTGCCCCAGATACTTGGGCTCGTCCTCGGGCCGGATCATCACGTAGCTCCGCAGCCGCCGCAGCATGTTGCGAAAGTCCTTCGGCCGCACCGGGACCAGGGCCCGCCACCGCTCGTACCGGTTGCCCGCAAACAACCAGTAGATCCGGACGATGGCCGTCACCACCAGAAGGCCGGCGGCGACGAAGTGGATCATCCGGAACCACCCCATCAGGAAGTGCGAGGCGGTGTCACCGCCGGCGATGAAGTACGGCTTCCCGATGTAGAGCCCGGTGACGGCCAGCACCACGATCGAGAGGGCGGCAACCCAATGCATCATTCGCAGCGGCAGGCCCCAGATCCCGACCCACTGGTACTGGCCTTCCCGCGGCAGTCGTTCCGTGCGGGGCTCAACCGTCGCGCCCGTCATTGGACCTTCACCTCCACGATTGGCGCCCCCGTCGCATCGAGCACGTGGACCCCGCACGCCATGCAGGGATCGAAGGAATGGATCGTTCGGAGGATTTCGAGCGGCTGCTCCGGTCGCACCAGCGGATGGTTGTCGACCAGGGCGGCCTCGTACGGCCCCATCTGCCCCTCACCATCACGGGGTGAGCAGTTCCAGGTGCTCGGCACCACACACTGGTACCGGGAGATCTTGCCATCCCTGATCTGCACCCAGTGCCCCAGCGCGCCGCGAGGTGCGTCGAGGTAGCCATACCCCTGGGCAGTGGCTGGCCAGCTGGAGGGTTCCCAGTGGTCACCGTTGAAGGTCGACGTGTCGCCGCTGCGGATGCGACCGACCAACTGGTCGAACCAGGTGTTCATCCGCCGAGCGAGCAGCACCGTCTCCATCCCCCGCGCCGCCGTCCGACCCAGGGTCGAGAACAGGGCCCCGGGGCCGACCTGCAGCCGACCGAGCACCTCGTTGACCATCGGTACCACATCGGGGTGACCGCTGGCGAAGGCCACCAGCATCCGCGACAGCGGCCCGACCTGCATCGGACGGCCCTCGTAGCGTGGCGCCTTCATCCAGCTGTACTTGTCGAGGCCCTGCAGGTAATCGAACGGGGGCGGTGGCCCGGTGTACTTCGGCTTGGTCTCCCCTTCGTAGGGATGCAGTCCTGCCGCATCGCCGTCGCCGTACTCGTACCAAGAGCTGGTGATGTACTCCTTGACCTTCTCGTGATCGTACGGGTGGACCGTGGTGAGGTCGCCGTCGAGGATGATCCCTCGCGGGAAGTAGAGCTTGTCGAGGTCACCGACATCCCCCTCAGGGAATTCGCCCACCGCGAGGTGATTGGCCACACCGCCACCGATCGCGCCCCATTCCTTGTAGTAGCCGGCGATCGCCAGCAGGTCTGGCCAGTAGACCTGTTCCACGAAGGCCTGCGCGCGCTTGATCATCGCCTGGATATCGACCAACGACTCGGCGTTGATCGTGCCGGTGTCATCGAGATTGATGGCGCAGGCCATCCCCCCCACCAGGAAGTTCGGATGGGGGTTCTTCCCGCCGAAGATGGTGTGCAACCGGATCACGTCGCGCTGCCAATCGAGGGCCTCGAGGTAGTGCGCGACGGCGAGGAGGTTCACTTCTGGCGGCAGCTTGTAGGCCGGGTGGCCCCAGTACCCATTGGTGAAAATCCCCAGCTGGCCACCCGCCACGAACGTCCTCAACCGCTCCTTCACGTCTGCGAAGTGCGTCTCGGAATTGTTGGGCCATGGCGAGATACTGCGGGCCACCCGGGCGGTCGCAGCCGGGTCGGCCTCGAGGGCGCTGACCACATCGACCCAGTCGAGGGCGTGCAGGTGATAGAAGTGGATCACATGGTCCTGGATGAACTGCATCCCGTGGACCAGGTTGCGGATCAGGTTCGCGTTGGGGGGAATCGTGATGTCGAGGGCATCCTCGACGGCGCGACAGGAGGCCACCGCGTGTACCACGGTGCAGACGCCGCAGATCCGCTGGGTGAACGCCCAGGCATCCCGTGGGTCCCGGCCCTCCATGATGATCTCGATACCGCGGAACTGGGTCGAGGACGCCCATGCGTCACTGATCCGACCGTTCTCCGCCTGGGCCTCGATCCTGAGATGCCCCTCGATCCTGGTGATCGGGTCCACGACAATCTTGGTGACGGCCATGGTGCATCACTCCTTGCCGCTGGAGGGTGAATTCGGTGCCGTCCCGCCACCGACCGGTCGCTCGACGACGGGGAGTTCCCGCTTGCGGCGGGCTTGGTGCACCCCCGTCGCGATGGCGTGTGCGGCCACCCCGGCGGTGGCCCCCGCCGCCAGTGCGGCCCCGATCAGGTCGGCGTTGCGCTCGACACCGAAGCCACCGACATCCGGCAACCGACCGTAGAACGGCGTCATCGTGTCCCAGAAGTTCCGTTCGGTGCAGCCGAGACAGGGATGCCCCGCTCCGATCGGCCAATCGGTCCCGTCGTTCCACTGGAAGATCGGGCACGGCGAGAAGGTCGCGGGGCCCTTGCAGCCGACGTGATAGAGGCACCACGCCTTGCGAGCGTTCTCGTCATCAAACTCCTCGACGAACTGACCGGCATCGAAGTTGGCCCGCCGGGGGCACTGGTCATGGATCCTTGCGCCATAGGCAAAGAGCGGTCGACCATCGCCGTCGGTGGCCGGCAGCCGGCCGAAGGTCAGGTAGTGCGCCACGGTCGCGGTCACCACATCGCCGATCGGTGGGCAACCGGCGATGTTGAGCACCGGCTTGTCCTTGATGATCTCGGCGACCCCGACAGCCCCGGTCGGATTGGGGCGCGCCGCCTGGACACTTCCCCAGTGGGCGCAGGCGCCCACCGCGATGACGGCCTTCGCCCCGACGGCGGCCTCCTCGAGGATGGTCTTGGCGGTGCGCCCAGCAATGGTGAGGTAGACACCATCGTCGTTGAGCGGCACCGAGCCGGTGACGATCAGGAGGTACTCCCCGGCATTCTCCTGCATCGCCGCGTGCAGCGCCTCCTCCGCGGCATGCCCCGAAGCGGCCATCAGCGTGTGTGAGTAGTCCAGCGAGATCAGGTCGAGCACCAGGTTGCCGATGGTCGGCTCTGCGGTGCGAATGACGCTCTCCACACAACCGGTGCACTCCTGCAGCTGGATCCACACCACGCTCGGTCGCTTCATGGCTTGCAGCGCGGTGGCCATTCCTTCGACCGCAGAGCGACTGAGGCCGAGGACGACACAGAGTCCGCCACAGAAATCGAGGAACTCGCGGCGTGAAATTCCGCGCTGCTCGAGGTGCTCGCCGAGCGAGACGCCCTCGGCCCAGGGATATGAGGCGGGTGAGAACACGGTGGTCTCTCCTCCGGCGGGGTTCGGCCCGCCACCGCGGGTTATGCGCGCACCACGACATCAGGCTCCTCGCCCCCCGGAGGAGGGGGAGGAGCCTGACGGTCATGGGGACACGTGGTCATCGGATGACCCCGGAGCAAGTGTTACATCCAACATCGCTCGGAGATCGATCGGAGAGGCGCCGCGGTCCCGGACAGCGAGAAGAACTCGCGTCGTGTCGCGGTCGATCCAGAGTGGTATACGAAGAGTGACGCCTCTGGAGGGCGCGCGCAAGGGCGTGATATCCGACGAAATCGCTCGGGAAGCCAGTGCTGGTGCGGGTTGTAGCGATACGCCGCGTCACGGCCCGCCGGCCGACGGCTCGTGCCGCCGCACCGGCGGTCGATCGCCGAGGGCAGCTCCCGCTCGATCAGACGGCGGGAACGGCCACAGCCATCACCACCCTTCCCACCACCGCCGTTCGACCCGTTCTGATGGCGGTGGGCGGGTCACTCGACTCGCGGAAAGACCAGCACAGGGGTCTCGGCATGCCGCACCACCTGTTCGGCCACGCTGCCGAGGACCATCCGCCGGAAGCCGGTCCTGCCATGGGTCGACATGCCGATCAGGCCAAAGCCACCCTTCTGGGCAAACTCCGCGATCGCTTCGGGCACCTTGGCCGACCGGATCACCTCGGTGGCAGCGATCATGCCGTCCGGGAAGTCGGCAAGGTTCTCGGAAAGCCACTTGCGGGCGGCGTCCTCTCGGGCCGACACATCTGGCGAGTGTTGTGACGGAGCCGTCGGAGCGCCGTGGGGAAGGATGGGGACGTCCTCCACGATGTGCAGCACGGTGACGCTGGCTCCCTGGGACGCCGCGAAACGTGCGAGCGGCGCGAAGGCGCGTCGCGATTCCTCGGAGAGATCGGTGGTCAGCAAGATCTTGCGAAACGGCATCTGAACCTCCCGGTTTGGGGGCTCCGAAAGCTACACCGGGGGCGCCGCCTCAGCGTCGCTGGGCCAACCGGACCAGCCAGCCCAACATCACCAACACCCCCGACACCGCGATCATTGCGGGACCGGTGGGAAGGTCAAAGGGCACCGAGAGGATGAAGCCGGCCACGGCGGCCGTGAGTGCGGCGGCGATCGCAACGGCGAAGGTCGACGCCATGCTGCGCGCCACCAGCAGGCCGGTGACGGCCGGAAGGACCAGGAACGAAAAGACCAGGATCACCCCGGCGAACTGCATCGCGAAGGCGATCACCAGGCCGAGCGTGAAGTAGAGGAGCAGATCCCAGAACCTGACCCTGAAACCGAGGGTGCGGGCCGTCTCCCGGTCGAAGGAGACGAAGAGGAACTCCTTGTGA
>JAHEFN010000185.1 GCA_024640185.1 Gemmatimonadota bacterium
GACCCGTCCCGGCCGATCATCTCCCGGAGGGTCTCGCCCCGCACAAACGGCGTCACGTAGTACAGGCACGACTGGTCGATGGAGGAGTCGAGCAGCGGCAGGATGTGGGGGTGCTGCAACCGGGCGAGCACCCCGATCTCGCGCACAAAGCGGTCGCCGCCGATCGCCGCTGAGAGCTCCGGCCGCATGGCCTTGATGGCGACATGGCGCCCGTGCTTGAGGTCCGCGGCCAGGTAGACCGTGGCCATGCCGCCCTCGCCGAGCTCCCGCTCGATGGTGTAGCGGTCGGCCAAGGCGGCGGTGAGACGGTCGAGGGTCACGGGGCAGCTTCTTCGCCGCAGGGCGAGATGAATCCGGGGCAGGGAGTGGTCGAAACGCTCAACTGTCGGCTCTCGGAAGGCGGGGTGGGGTTGTTGGCTGGAATGATAGAAGGTACCGTCAAGCAAGGGAGTCGGATACCCGCCCGCGGGCCGGCCCTGCCCCCCTGGCCCAGGGGATCTCCAGTGCTGACATCCTCTGTGAAGGCGGTACGGCATGGCGGCAACCGACGTCTCGACGCCCGACTATTACCACAAGGTCGTGGACTGCCAGTGGGCCTGCCCGGCCCACACCAACGTCCCCGGCTACCTGCGGTTCATCGCCCAGGGTCGGTACGACGACGCCTACCTGCTCAATCGGGAGTCCAACGTCTTTCCCGGGATCCTCGGCCGGACCTGCGACCGGCCGTGTGAACCCGCCTGCCGTCGCGGGCGGGTCGACGAGAAGCCGGTGGCGATCTGCCGGCTCAAGCGGGTGGCGGCCGACCACCGGGGGGACATCACCGATCGCCTCCCGAGGGGCGCGACGGTCAAGAACGGCAAGCGGATCGCCTGCGTCGGCGCTGGCCCCGCCTCGCTGACGGTCGCCAACGACCTCCTTCCCCTCGGCTACGACGTCACGATCTACGAAAAGAACCCCACCCCCGGCGGGTTGATGCGGATCAACATCCCCGCCTTCCGGCTCCCGGCCCAGGTCCTCGACGAGGAGTGCGACTACATCATCCGGATGGGCGCCGAGATGCGCTACGACACCCCCATCGAGAGCATGCGGGCGCTGCTCGCGGAGGGCTACGACGCGGTGTTCGTGGGCAGCGGGGCCCCCAAGGGGAAGGAGCTCGACCTGCCGGGCCGCTGGGACGCCCCCGACCAGGTCCACATCGGGATCGACTGGCTGGCCAACATCCACTTCGGCCACAGCACGGCAATCGAGCCGCGGGTGCTGATCATCGGGGTCGGCAACACCGCGATGGACTGCTGCCGGACCGCCAAGCGGGTCGGGGCGACCGACGTGAAGGTGATGGCCCGCCGGGGCCGCAAGGACTTCAAGGCCTCGCCGTGGGAGCTCGAGGACGCCGAGGAGGAGCTGGTCGAGATCGTCGAGAACCACTCGCCGAAGCGGTTCGTGGTGGAAGATGGCAAGCTCACCGGGATGGAGTTCGAGATCGTCGAGTGGAAGACCGACGAGAAGGGCAAGCAGCGCAGCACCGTGCTCGACACCACGATCATCCCGTGCGATGCGGTGATCCTCGCCATCGGCCAGGACAACGCCTTCCCGTGGATCGAGCGTGACATCGGGCTCGAGTTCGGCGACTGGGACATGCCGGTCGTCGACCGGCGCACCTTCGAGAGCACCCGACCCGGGGTCTTCTTCGGCGGCGACGCGGCCTGGGGCCCGGAGAACATCATCTGGGCGGTGGCCCACGGCCACCAGGCGGCGATCTCGATCCACGCCCATTGCGAGGGACGCGACCTCACGGAGCGCCCGCCGCAGGGCATGACCCTCGTGAGCGCCAAGGTGGGGATGCACAGCTGGGCCTACGACAACGACTACGACCCGTCGCTCCGCCAAAAGATGACCCATGAGGAACTCACCAAGCGGTTCAGCGACATCGGCGTCGAGGTCGAGCTGGGGTTCACCCCGGAGCAGACGGCGCACGAGGTGCAGCGCTGCCTCAACTGTGACATCCAGACCCACTTCACCGCGCCGCTCTGCATCGAGTGCGACGCCTGCGTCGATGTCTGCCCCACCCGCTGCCTGACGATCACCCACAACGGCTCACCGGTCGACGACCTGCGGGAGCACCTCTCGGCCCCCGCGCTCAACCCGGCCCAGGAGATCTATGTGTCCGACGCCCTGCCGCAGACCCGGCGGGTGATGGTCAAGGACGAGGACGTCTGTGTCCACTGTGGCCTCTGTGCCGAACGGTGCCCCACGGCGGCCTGGGACATGCGCACCTTCGACCTCAGGCTGCCCTACGCCGGGCGGGACCTGGTGGCCCGATGAGCGGCGTCAACGACTTCGCCTTCAAGATCGGCACCGTCAACGGCACCGGTTCCGCCAGCGCCAACGGGATCCTGATGCAGGCGATCTTCCGGATGGGCATCCCGGTGACGGGCAAGAACCTCTTCCCGTCGAACATCCAGGGCCTCCCCACCTGGTACGAGATCCGGGTGAGCGGCGAGGGCTACACCGCGCGCCCCTCGGCGATCGACCTGCTCGTGGCGCTCAACCCGGCCACCTATGCCAAGGACATGGCCACGGTCCGTCCGGGCGGGTACTTCCTCTACGACTCATCCTGGCCGCTGCAGGCGACGCTCCGGCGGGAGGATGTGACCCTGCTCGAGGTGCCGTTCGGGGCGATCTGCCTCGAGGCGTTCGAGGGCGACCGCGCCCGGACCCTGCTCCGCAACATCGTCTACACCGGGGCGCTGGCGGCCCTCCTCCACATCGACCTCGACGTGATCAGGGGGATGCTGGACGAGAAGTTCAGCAGGAAGAAGAAGCTGCTCGACGCCAACCACACGGCGATCCGCCTCGGCCACGAATACGCCACCGCGCACCTCCCCTGCCCCCTGCCCTTCCACCTCGAGGCAATGGACGAGACCGGCGGGCACGTGTTGATGGACGGCAACACCGCCTGCGGCCTGGGGGCGGTCTTCGCGGGGGCCACCGTCGGCGCCTGGTACCCGATCACCCCGTCGACCGCGCTGATGGAGGCCTACACCGCCTTCTGCAAGGAGTTCCGGGTCGACCCCGAGACCGGCGAGAACCGCTTCGCGGTGCTCCAGGCCGAGGACGAGCTGTCGGCGGCAGGAATCGTGGTGGGGGCCGGATGGGCCGGGGCGCGGGCCTTCACGAACACCTCGGGACCGGGCATCTCCCTGATGCAGGAGTTCATCGGCCTGGCCTATTACACCGAGATCCCCGCGGTGTTCTTCGACGTCCAGCGCTGCGGGCCATCGACCGGCATGCCGACCCGCACCCAGCAGGGCGACCTCCTCTCGCTGGCCTACGCCTCGCATGGCGACAGCAAGCACATCGTGCTCTTCCCCGCCAACCCGAAGGAGTGCTTCGAGATGAGCGTCGCCGCCTTCGACCTGGCGGAACGCTTCCAGACCCCGGTCTTCGTGGCGTCGGACCTGGACATCGGGATGAACGACTGGATGACCCGTCGGCTCACCTGGGACGACAGCTACCGCCCCGACCGCGGCAAGGTCCTCGATGCCGAGGCGCTCGCGGCGCTGCCCCGCTTCTCGCGCTACCTCGACACCGACGGCGACGGGATCGCCGCCCGCTCCCTCCCCGGAACCTCGCCCAAGGGGGCGTACTTCCTCCGTGGCTCCGGGCACGACAAGCACGCCGAGTACACCGAGGACTCCGCGGCCTACCAGGAGGTCGTCGACCGCCTGCTCCGGAAGGTCGCGGGGGCCAGCGAGGCGGTGCCCGGACCGATGCATGACCTGGAGGAGGGCGGCGCCACCATTGGGCTTGTCACGATCGGCAGTTGTGGCGGGGCGGTCCGCGAGGCGGCCCACGAACTCCGGCGCCGGGGCCTGAAGGTGGACCTGATGCGGGTGCGAGGCTTCCCGTTCAACGACGAGGTGGCGGCATTCCTCGCCACTCATGAGCAACTCTTCGTGGTCGAGCAGAACCGCGACGCCCAGCTGCGGTCGCTCTTCGCCATCGAGCTGGGCGTGCCCCGCGACCGGATGACGCCGATCCTCGACTACAGTGGGCTGCCGATGACGGCCGGGGTGGTGGTCGAGGCCGTGGCCCAGGCCATGGCGGGGGTGCCGCAATGAGCTCGATCAAGAAGCCCCCGGTCACCCATCCGAGCGCCCGCACCAACGCGCTGGGGCTCAAGCTGCGCGACTACGAGGGGACGATGTCGACCCTCTGCGCGGGCTGTGGCCATGACTCGGTCACCGCGGCCCTCATCCAGGCGGCCTGGGAACTGGCGATCCCGCCGCACATGGCGGCGAAGATGAGCGGCATCGGCTGCTCGGCGAAGACGACCACCTACTTCATGAAGCAGTCGCATGGCTTCAACGCCGTGCACGGCCGGATGCCCTCGGTCACCACCGGCGCGGCGGCCGCCAACCGCGACCTCATCTGCATCGGGGTCTCGGGCGACGGCGACTCGCTGTCGATCGGGCTGGGGCAGCTCTGCCACGCCATCCGCCGCGACGTCAACATGCTCTACATCATCGACAACAACGGCGTCTATGGCCTCACCAAGGGGCAGTTCTCGGCCGCGACCGACATCGGTTCCAGGTCGAAGAAGGGCGAGGTCAACACGGTGCCGCCGATCGACCCGGTGCTGCTCGCGCTCTCGCTCGGGGCGACCTTCGTGGCCCGGTCGTTCTCCGGGGACAAGCAGCAGCTGGTGCCGATCCTCAAGGCGGGGATCACTCACCGGGGGCTGGCACTGGTCGACGTGATCTCCCCCTGCGTGACCTTCAACGACCACGAGGGGAGCACCAAGAGCTACGCCTACACCCGCGAGCACGGCGCCGAGGCGGTGACCACCGACTTCGTCCCCCTGCGGCGGGAGATCACCATCCCGGAGACCGATGCCGCGGTGATCGAGGTCCCGATGCACGACGGCTCCCTGGTGCGCCTCCGACCCACGACGGCGGGGTACGACCCCAACGACCGGGCGTCGGCCTACGCCCACGTCCGCGCCTGCCAGGCTCGTGGAGAGGTCGCCACGGGATTGCTCTTCGTCGAGGAGAGCCTCAAGGAGATGTGCGATGGCCTGGGGCTGCCGCAGGAGCCGCTGGTGAACCTCACCCACGAGGCGCTCTGCCCGGGGTCGGCGGCGCTCGAGGCCCTGATGGAGCGGTATCGCTAGGAGTGGGGCTGGGGCCTACCGCCCCAGTCTCGCCTTCAGTTCGTCCAGCCAGTTCTCCACCACCACCAGCGACGGCCCCTCGAACACCTCACCATCCCCTGTCTCGAGCGCCCGGGATAGGAGTTTTCCGTTCAAAA
>JAHEFN010000186.1 GCA_024640185.1 Gemmatimonadota bacterium
GCGACCGCGCATGGTGCCGCGTTGGGAAGGCCTCGCCGTCGATGACGTGATCCGCGCGGTGCAGGAGGCCGGCGTGGTCGGTCTCGGCGGGGCGGCGTTCCCCACCCACGTGAAGCTGAAGCCACCGGAGGGGATGGAGGTCCACACCCTGATCATCAACGGAGCCGAGTGTGAGCCCTACCTGACCTCGGATCACCGCACGATGGCGGAGTATCCCGACCGGGTCCATTTCGGGATCCGCGTGATGATGCAGACCCTCGGCGTTGGCAAGGCGGTCGTTGGCATCGAGAAGAACAAGCCGGATGCGATCGCCGCGATGCGCGCCGCGATCCCGGCCGACCTCGACATCGCCATCCTGCCGCTGGAGGTCAAGTACCCACAGGGGGCGGAGAAGATGATGATCCACGCCGTGACCGGCGTGGAGGTGCCCTCGGGCAAGCTGCCGGTCTCGGTGGGGGTCGTGGTCCAGAACGTCGGTTCGACGGCGGCCATCGCCGAGGTGTTCGAGACCGGGCTGCCCCTGATCGAGCGCATCGTGACGGTCACCGGCCACGGCCTCCGCCGGCCGGCCAACCTGATCGTGCCGGTGGGCACCAAGTTGCGGGACCTGCTGGCCTTCTGTGATGGCCTGACCGAAGACGCCACCGAGGTGATCGCCGGTGGCCCGATGATGGGTCTGGCCCAGGCGAACCTCGATGCCCCGGTCACCAAGGGGACCAGCGGGATCGTCGTGCTGGCTCGTCACGAGACGCGGGGTGAGCAGGTCTATCCCTGCATCCACTGTGGCCGCTGTCTCGAGGCCTGCCCGGTCTTCCTCAACCCCTCGCTGCTCGGCGATCTCGCTCGAGTGGGGCGCTACACCGAGATGGCGGAGGCGCACCTGGCCGACTGCATGCTCTGTGGCTCCTGTTCGTTTGTCTGTCCATCGAGCATCCCCCTCTCCCAGCTGTTCCAGGTCGGCAAGAGTGCCCTGCGGCGGGCGAAGGCGGCGACCCCATGAGCCATCCCGGACTGCTCGTCACGGCGTCACCGCACCTCATCGGTCGCGACTCGACGCCGAAGATCATGTGGCACGTCGTGCTGAGCCTGCTGCCCGTCGTGGCGGTGTCGGGCTACTACTTCGGCGTGAGTGCCTTGCTGGTCATCCTCGCCGCCAGCCTCGGATGCCTGCTCACCGAGCGTCTGTTCGGCCGGGGCGACACGATCGGTGATGGTTCGGCGGTCATCACCGGGTTGTTGCTCGGGCTCTGCCTGCCGGCCGGCCTGCCGCTCTGGATGGCCCTGCTCGGGGGGATCTTCGCGGTCGGCGTTGGCAAGCTGGTCTTCGGGGGACTGGGGCAGAACGTCTTCAATCCCGCGCTGATCGGTCGCGCCTTCCTGCAGGCGGCCTTTCCGGTGGCCATCACCACCTGGCCGGCCCCGGGGCAGGGCTTCTGGAACCTGAGTGGTGATTCCTTTGCGCTGCCGTTCATGCAAGCGTCCACCGACGCGTTGACGGAGGCCACCCCGCTCGGCCTGCTCAAGTTCGAGGGGCAGCTGACGCCGGTTCGTGACCTGATGTTCGGGACGACCGCGGGATCGCTGGGAGAGACCGCGGCGGCGCTCATTCTGCTTGGTGGCGCGTACCTGGCCTGGCGCGGCTACCTCAACTGGCGCATCCCGATCAGCGTGATGCTCTCGACGGCGATCTGTGCGACGGTGATGCATGCTGTCAACGCCGACTACCCTGCCGCGCCCTTCATGTTGCTCTCTGGTGGCTTGATGCTCGGGGCCGTCTACATGGCCACCGACATGGTGACCTCGCCGGTCACCAACGCCGGCGCCTGGGTCTTCGGCGCCGGGATCGGGGTGTTGCTGGTGGTCATCCGGCTCTGGGGTGGCCTCCCCGAGGGCGTGATGTATGCGATCCTCCTGATGAATGCGACGGTGCCGTTCATCAACCGCCTGACCCAGCCACGGGTCTTCGGGACCGGGAAGGGGGTCGGACGATGACCACCCCGCACAGCCATGGCGCGCCTGCCACCCTCGACGCCGAACCGGCGGTGCCGTCGTGGCGTCTCTTGGCCACCCTGGGGCTGGCGGGGGCCTTGGCTGGGGGGATGATCGTCACGGTCTACGGGATGACCCGACCGCGGATCGAGGCCCATCGAGCCGCCCTGGTGGAGAGTGCCATCCGCGAGGTCCTCAAGGCCCCGGCGCGGTGGGACACCCTCTACCTGGTTGACGGCGCCCTGACGCGGGAGGTGGCGGCGGGGACCGATGCACGACGGCTGGAACGGGCGTACTTCGGCTTCGACGACGCCGGCGCCTTCGTTGGTGCCGCGGTCACCGCAGGCGAACCGGGATTCTCCGATGTGATCTCGCTCATCTACGGACTAGAGCCCACGACCGGGGCGCTGCTGGGCATGAAGGTCCTCGGGCACAAGGAGACCCCCGGGCTCGGTGACAAGATCGAGCAGCCGGCCTTCACCGGGCAATTCGACGGGCTGCTGACGCCGCTCGCTGGGGTGAAGGGTTCAACCGGAATGCCGAACGACGTCCAGACCATCACGGGGGCGACGATCTCCTCGCGCACGGTGATCAAGATCATCAACAATGCCACGGAGCGATGGCAGCCGCTCCTGCAGGCGTACCTGCGGGGAGGGACCGAGTGAGCGAACACCCTCCGGCGACCTTCGACGACTTCCTGCGTGGTGTGTGGCGCGAGAATCCGGTCGTGGTCCAGATGCTCGGGCTCTGCCCGGCCCTGGCCGTCACCAACAGCGTGGCCAACGGGCTGGCGATGTCGATGGCGACCACCTTCGTCCTGCTGGGCTCGAACCTGTTGGTGGCCTCGCTCAAGCGGGTGATCCCACATGAGGTCCGCATCACCTCCTACGTCTTGATCATCGCGACGTTCGTCACCATCGCCGACCTGCTGCTCGAGGCGACGGTGCCCAGCGTCCACAAGCAACTCGGACCGTTCGTGGCACTCATCGTGGTGAACTGCATGATCCTCGGCCGGGCCGAGGCCTTCGCCTCCCGGAACACCGTCTCCCGCTCCCTCCTCGATGCGCTGGGGACGGCGGCCGGGTTCACGGTGGTGCTGGTGCTGCTGAGTGCCGTCCGCGAGCTGCTCGGCGCAGGGAGCCTCCTCGGCGTTGACATCCTGGGCCCACAGTTCGAGCCGTGGGTGATCATGGTGTTGCCGCCCGGTGGCTTCCTGACCCTCGGCATCGGCATGCTGCTGATCGGCTGGCAGGCCGAGCGGCAACAGCGGCGTACGGCGGCAGCCAGAGCGATGGAGGCGGCATGAGCGATCTCACCTGGATCCTGATCTCGGCCCTCCTGGTCAACAACTTCACACTGACCCTCTTCCTCGGTCTCTGTCCCTTCTTCGGCGTGACAGGGAAGGTCGAGACCGCCGTCCGCCTCGGCGTGGCCAACATCGCCGTGATGATGATCACCGCGGTTGCCGTCTGGTTCCTCAATGCCTTCGTCCTGGTCGAGGCGCCGTACCTGCGGATCATCTCGTTCATCGTGGTGATCGCGTCGTTGGTGCAGATCACCGAGATGGCGATCAAGAAGATCAGCCCGGCGCTGTTCCGTGCCCTGGGGATCTACCTGCCATTGATCACCACCAACTGCGCCATTTTTGGATTGGCGATCTTTCAGACCAACCGCGGGTATGGCCTGCTGCAGGGATTGGCGTTCGCCCTTGGTGCCGGGCTGGGTCTGACGCTCGCGCTGGCCCTGATGGCTTCGATCCGTGAGCGCCTCGACCTCGCCGAGGTGCCGTCGCTGGCCAAGGGGTTCGGGATCTCGTTGATCATCGCCTCGTGCCTGTCGTTGGCCTTCATGGGATTCGCCGGATTGGGGGCGGGCTGATGCCGGCATGGCTGGGGATCGTGGCGGTGGCAGCGCTGTTCGTGGTGTTCGCCGCGCTCAAACCACGGCATTGCACCGGCCATTGTGCCGGGTGTGGCAGTGCCTGTGACCATCACAGAGGGGAGCACCACGATGCCGGATAGGGAATCGAGGCGACGTGTGGATCGTCGGGAGTTCGTTGGGCTGGGGGTCGGCATCTTCGTGGTCGCCGCCCTGCCCGTGGCCATCCGGAGGCGGAGTGTCGTGGCGCGCCGCAGCCTGCCGCTGATGGGAACGCTTGCCGACCTGACCGTGGTGCACCGCGACGAGCGCACGGCGCAGGTGGCCCTCGATGCCGCCTTCGCGGAGTTGCAGTGGGTCGAGCAGACGATGACCCGCTTCACCGCGAGCTCCGACGTGGGCCGCGTCAACGCCGGGGCACACCGGGACGGGGTGCGAGTCTCGACCGAGACCGGCGTCGTCCTCGAGCGAGGGCTCCGGTGGGCCGAGGCCAGCGATGGGCGGTTCGACCCGGCGATGGGGGCGGTGGTCGAGCTCTGGGATGTCGCCAACCGCCACCAGCCGCCGACCGGGCAGGCGCAGCAGGCGTTGGCCGCCCGCCGCTTCTGGCAGGCCGTCGACCTGGCAACGGGAGGCCAGGGAGCGGTGGTGCGTTTCACCGACCCGTCGGTCCGGCTCGACCTCGGGGGGATCGCGAAAGGCTACGCCGTCGATCGCGCGGTCGAGGTCCTGCGGGGCCTCGGTGTCGACCATGCCATCGTCAATGTCGGCGGAGATCTCTACGCCCTTGGCGAGCGGCCGGAGGGTGGAGCATGGCAGGTCGGGATTCGGTCGCCCCACGACGACGAGGGGCTCGCCACCACGCTGGTGGTCTCTGATCAGGCGGTCTGCACCTCGGGTGACTATGCCCAGTACTTCCGCTGGGGCGGCACCCGCTACCACCACCTGATGGACCCGGAGAGCGCCGCGCCCCGACGCGACCCCTATCACAGCCTCACCGTCCAGGCCGACCGCTGCATCGATGCCGATGCGGGGGCAACGGCGGCCTTTGGACTTGATCACCTCGCTGCGGCGCGGCTCATCCGCCCGCTGGCTCCCTCCGCCACGGTGCTGCCGCTGGCTTGACACATTGCGCGCCGGGAGACCGGCCGAGGAGGTACTCGATGAAGAGCACGCGAACGTTCTGCTCGGCCTGCGATCGCCCGGTGCGGGTGATGATCTCGGAGGGGCCGGCTCACGGAGCCCACGCGACGATCCATGACGAGGAAGTGGTCTGCCTCGAGATCGGCAGCCAGTGCACCGGCCAGATGTGCCCAATCGGTGCCGCGGCGCCCGACGCGATGGTGGCACGGATCGTCAGGCATGGGCTACCGACGGATGGCCTCCGCACGGTCACGGCCCTCTGCCCCTCCTGTGGCGATGAGGCCGAAATGGTC